>CAKSWL010000100.1 GCA_934511335.1 uncultured Cloacibacillus sp.
TGGTAAACCTATACGTCACAGTTTGTTACATGACCACGAAACAGCTCTGTATTAATCAGCGCTTCCCTGGATACCCAGATAAAAATACCCGCTTAAGAAACATCCTTGTTTTTCAAATAATCCACAAGCAGCATTATACTAAAAAATATTATTGATGTTGTTTTAATCTATAAAATATATTATTCTACATTAAGTTTCTAGATTCAAAATTTTATAATGTGAAAGGAGGAGAACTGTAAATTTATATTTATTATTAAATATAAATTTACACAGTTTAGTGTTCGTTGTCCAGCCAACGCTACAGTAATAACTCAACAAGAATTATTATTTTGACGGAGGTGTACACTTTGAAAAGAGACAACAAAGAAAAGAGAAAAATTAGTATCTTATCTGTAATTTTAGCTGTTTTAATCATCTGCCCTGCCATCGCATCGAATTATCCCGCGATAGAATTTGGCGGATACAACGGCGGCAGTAGCGATTCTGTTAAGGGTTATGAGTATTATCCCAAAGTGGCTGACGATTACTTTAACCGCAATAAAGCCACATTCGACATTCCCACATTTACCGTTCCAGGATATAGCTCAACAGAAATGGGCAAAATAGGCAGAGCGACGTCGCAGGAACAAATGCAGGCGTTTCTCGAGGCATTGCCCACAAAGTATATGACGATGCGCTATGTAAGCGAATTTTCCACTTACGACAATCAAAATTCACCTCCGGGCGCCGGCGTGCCGCTAAGAACATTCAAATCGCCGCTTCTCGTATTCAGCAACCCTCCAGTATTCGATCCACAGGACGTAAAGGCGCTGAATAGGCCGATTCTGTGGCTGGAAGGCTCCATTCATGGAGGTGAAATCGCTGGAACCGAAGCTATGCTTGTTTTAGCGAAAGAACTTGCCGACGGCAGTCTGACAGAATTGCTCGATAAGGTTACCGTCATCATTTGGCCCCGTTACAATGTCGACGGAGTATGGAAATATCAGCGCGGCACGGATTCTGTCAAGCCAAGGCGTTATCGTGCAAACGGCACGGAGTTTGACTGGGCGAATGATGGTGGCGGCCTTGATCAGAATAGGGACAACACAGGTTTTGAATCGCCAATCACGCGTCTGATGCACAGAATGGTAAACGCTTATGAACCGCATCTTATCGCGGACGCTCATCAAATGGGCGATAAGGTCACAACCGGAACGCTGTTTAAATTCGATATTACCACACTCTTCACCGGCAATCCCAACACCCCTGAGCAACTAAACGAGCTCGCGCACGACGGCGATGAATCCCTCGAAAACCTCATAAAAACAGCTTTGAGAGAAAAAGGGCTCGAGTGGTGGTTCTATATAGGAAGTTCAACCAAAGCTACTGGCCAATCACCAATGGAATATTGGGACGGGGAAAAATTTATATCAAGCGATAAGTACCCGCTGGCCTATACTGATATCCAGGAAGGAAATCCTGAAGAAGGCATCACTGATACCGCCGGACGCCTCAAGGGAGCCTTCGGATTGCTGACGGAGACGCGAACGCCATCCAGAGGCGTCACTCTTAATTAAGAGCGCCGCATTCAGGCAAACGTCATAACGTACGAAACACTTATCAAGGCGTTCGCGGACGACGAGCTCGGCCCGAAACTCAAGAAGGCCGTTGACGACGCGCGCCTTACGATGGCTACAGACCGCAAGGATTTAGTAGTCAAACTCATGAATGGTGATCCTGTTTCTGTGGACATAGAAATCCCAGGTGAAAAGGGCGTCCCCGTGCTTCGCGTGATAAGAGACCCCAGTTCACCGGAGAATCCTACAGTATCCGAAGACTATTTCCCCGCCCGTGTCAGCAGATCGCGCTATGTCGCGCATGACCCCAACGTACCCTATTCTAAAGTAAAACGCCCGTACGCATACATAGTTTCAGCGGATGCCGCAGTAGCCGCGAGAATCGCGTATACGGGAGTGCGTATCGAGCGTTTGGCTAAGGATACAACTGTCGAGGTAGAAGCTTATAAGGTTACGGAATTTGGCAAAAACGTCAATTTCGCCGGACGCCCAGGTTTTGAAATAACCGTTTCTCAATTGGAAACAGGCATAACAGGCGTGTCCCTTGAAACAAAAACACTGACTTTCCCAAAAGATACGTTCGTGTTCTACATGGATCAGTGGGCGAGCGTTCACGCGGCTCTCACGGTGGAACCGATGTCTGGGCGCAATTTTGGCAACTATTGGTATAACAGGATAGGAGAAAGCAAAAAAGGATTCCTCCCCGTGGCGTTGAACGAGGATTACCCTGCATATCGCTACATGAAGCCGGAGAAGCTCGAAACCTATACAGTATCCAATACGATTCCGCTCATTACCGGCACATTTGCAGAATTCCCCACTATATTGTCAGAAACTGACGTCAAAGCGTATACTGACGGGGTCAACGGAGACCTCATCACAATGGCCGCCTTCAGCATAAATAACCCCCAAAAATCATTTGGCGCATATTTGCCTAAAACAAAAGCGGATGGCGACTGGTATGCGTGGAATTGGGAAGGCGAAAAGGCCGACGCTCTTAGTTTGGATGGAGATGGGTATACGTCGATATCACCCAGCTATATACATCCCGACAAAGGCGTCGTGCTCTTTAAAAAGACCGCCGAACAGGGCGGCAGCTCTGGAAGCGGCGGCTGCGCGGCCGGATGGGGATCGCTGGTTCTTATCGGAATACTCCCGGCAGTTCTGTTGTACAAAAAGCGTTACTATCGCTAATTCTGAGCAGGTATATGCCGCAGATGTATGATCGTTGTTGTACGGCAGCGTTGTAAAAAGCAAATATCCCGTCGCAAAATTCACAGCGGCGGGATATTTCTATGTCGAAGCCTGTTAGAGAGAGGATTTTTTCCGCGATCTGGCCCATTCAAACATGGCGATGCTGGCGGCGACGGAGGCGTTGAGCGAGCCGGTCGCGCCCTGCATCGGGATGTAGCGGATATCGTCGCAGGCCTTCGTCACCGCGGCGCCCATTCCCTCGCCCTCGGCGCCGACGACGATGGCGCTGCGCGGCGGCAGGTCCTCGCAAAAGAGCGTGTCCCGCCCCTCCATCGCCAGCCCCGTCACCCAGAAGCCCGCCTCCTGCAGCATCTTGATTGTCTGCGAGACATTGCCGATCTTCACCACCGGAAGCCGGAGCGCCGCGCCGGCGCTGGTTTTGACGACCGTACCCGTCGGCAGGCAGCCGCCGCGTTTAGGGATCATTACCGCTGCGGCTCCCGCGGCTTCCGCGCTCCGGATCACCGCGCCTAAGTTATGCGGGTCCTGGAGGTGGTCGCAGAGAAGCAGCAGCGCCGGGGCGGGCGCCGCGGGCAGCGAGGCAAGCAGCTCCTCCGGCTCCCAGAGTTTCATCTGCGCGGCGTATGCCGCGACGCCCTGATGGTTTTCACCATTCGTCAGTCTGTCGAGCGCCGCGCCTTCAACGTTTTGAAAGATGATCCCGTTCGTGCGGCAGAGCTCCGCTATCTTCGCCCGTATATGGGGCTGCACATTCTTTGCAAGGAGTACCTTCATACAGCGTTCAGGTGCTCCCTCAAGCAGCGCGGTCACGGGGTTGCGTCCCCAGCAGATATCCCCCGCAGGGGCGCTTTCGTCTCTTTTTTCCGCGCCCGCGCGCTGCTTTCGCTCTTTTCTCTTATCGTTAGTCATCTTCGCGCTTCATCTCCTCAAAAAACTGCGCCAGATATTTGGAGGTCGGCCCTTTGGCGCGCGCCACCTCTTCCGGCGTGCCTTTGGCGATCAGCTTCCCGCCGCCGCGGCCCCCTTCGGGCCCTAGGTCCATTATATAGTCGGCGGAGGCGAGCACGTCCAGGTTATGCTCGATGGCAAGCACGGAATTTCCCTGTTCGACAAGTTTATGGAGCAGCTTCAGCAGCTTTTTGACGTCGGTGTAGTGGAGCCCCGTCGTCGGCTCGTCGAGCAGGTAGAGAGTGTTGCCGCGAAACTTTTTGCCCAGCTCCGTCGCGAGCTTGACGCGCTGCGCCTCGCCTCCGGAGAGCGTGGGCGCGGGCTGTCCAAGCCTGATATAGCCCAGCCCTGCCTCTTGTATTACCGCCAGTTTGTTCGCGATGCGAGGAATGCCGGCAAAATGTTCGACCGCCTCGTCGACGGTGAGTTCAAGAACATCCGCGATCGAAAGCCCCTTATAGCGCACTTCTAGCGTCTCGCGGTTATAACGACGTCCCTTGCAGACATCGCATTTGACATAGACGTCGGGCAAGAAGAGCATCGATACCTTTATCACGCCGTCGCCGTTGCAGGCCTCGCAGCGCCCCCCCTTGACGTTGAAGCTGAAACGCCCCGGCTGATAGCCGCGCAGTTTGGATTCCTGAAGCTCAGCGTAGAATTCGCGTATCGGCGTGAATACGCCGGTGTAGGTCGCGGGGTTAGAGCGAGGCGTGCGGCCGATCGGGCTCTGGTCCACAAGCACGATGTTGCGCAGCGGCTCGTAGCCGCTGATCGAGTCAAATTTTCCTGGGCGCTCGCGGTAATCTTTATCGAACTTTCCCCGCAGCCCCTTGTAGAGTATCTCATAGAGAAAGGTGCTCTTGCCGGAGCCGGAGACTCCCGAAAGGGCGGCGAAGACGTTGAGCGGGATGTCGATGTTGAGCTTCCGGAGGTTGTTCTCCTTCGCGCCGCGCACCTTTATCACCCCCGACGGTTTCCGCCGTCCGGGATGGGGACGCCAGGTACCGTCCGCCTCGCCGCGCAGGTAGAGCGCCGTGCTGGAATCGCCGCGCGTCACCTCCGCAGCGCTGCCGCCCGCGATCAGCTCGCCGCCGTGCTCTCCCGCCCCCGGTCCCAGTTCGAGGATGTGGTCCGCAGCGGCCATCGTGTCTCGGTCATGTTCGACGACGAGCACGGTGTTGCCGATGTCGCGAATTGCCTTGAGCGTATCGAGCAGCCGGTTCGTATCGCGCGGATGGAGGCCGATCGTCGGCTCGTCGAGCACATATAGCACCCCTGTCAGCTGCGAGCCGATCTGCGACGCCAGCCGTATGCGCTGGCTTTCTCCGCCTGAGAGGGTGTCCGCGCGGCGCGATAGGCTGAGGTATCCCGCCCCCACGTCGTTAAGGAAGGAGAGGCGCTTACGCACCTCCGTGAGCGCGATGCCGACGATTTTCTGCTCGCGCTCGCCAAGCTGAAACCCGTCAAGCACTGAGACCAGCTCGTCTATCGGCATCTCCGTCAGCTCGCCGATGCCGTATCCGCCGAGCGTAACGGCAAGCGGCTCCGGTTTGAGCCTCCGGCCCTTGCAGGCGGCGCATACGTCCTCAACAAGGTAGCGCCCCAGCTCGTCTTTATAATTTTCCGACTCTGTCTCGTTGTAGCGTTTTTCTATCCACGGTATGAGTCCGATATATTTTCCGCTGTACTCCCAGTCTCCGTTTTTCTTGTCCGAGAAGGTGAGCTCCAGCACTTCGTCGGAGCCGTAAAGCAGCTCCTGCCGGACCGCCTCTGGCAGGTCTCCGAATGGCTTGCCGATATCCCAGCCCTTCTTTTCCGCAAGCTTCTCCGCCTTATGCACCATGTATTTCATACTTTTCCAGGGGAGGAAGCCGCCTTCGCCGAGCGGCAGCTCCGGATTTACTGCAAGCTCCGCCGAGAAGTGCGAGTGGAAGCCGAGGCCTCCGCAGTCGGGGCAGGCCCCGAAGGGGGCGTTGAAGGAGAAGAGACGCGGCTCGATGTCGGGAAGGCTTATCTGGCATTCGGGGCAGATATATTTTTCCGTCAGCTCCCTGTCCGGCATACCCGCGGAGGAAAGCAGGATGAAGCCGTCAGAAAGCTTGAGCGCCATCTCTGCCGCCTCGCTGAGCCGCGAGCGGTTATCGTCCTTGACGCGCATACGGTCGATCAGGCATTCTATCGTGTGGCGTCTTTTTTTATCAAGCTCCACCGCCTCCTCGAGCCAATAGAGCGTGCCGTCGATGCGCGCGCGCATGTAGCCCTGCTGGTGGAGTTTCAGCAGCAGGTTGCGGTACTCGCCCTTTTTCGCCTTCACCACCGGCGAATAGATCTCCAGCGGCTTGCCGCCGTACTCTTTATAAATGAGGTCGATTATCTCATCGACGCTGTAACGGTGCACCTCGCGGCCGCACTTCGGGCAGTGGGGCGTGCCCGCGCGCCCGTAGAGCAGGCGCAGATAGTCGTAGATCTCTGTGACCGTACCCACCGTCGAACGCGGGTTGTGATTGGAACCCTTTTGTTCGATGGATATCGCCGGCGATAGGCCCGAAATATCGTCCACGTCGGGCTTGTCCGACATGCCGAGAAACTGCCGCGCATACGACGAAAGCGATTCTACGTAGCGCCGCTGGCCCTCCGCATAGATCGTATCAAAGGCGAGCGAGGATTTGCCGGAGCCCGAGGGCCCCGTTACCACGACCAATTTATTTTTTGGAATATCTACGTTTACGTTTTTGAGGTTGTGCTGCCTTGCCCCGGTAATTCTTATTTCCTGTTCCAATCGGATTGCCGCCTTTCACTCTCTGTATATCGTCTCTTAACTGGGCCGCCGTTTCAAAGTCTAGCCTTTCCACCGCCTCCCACATCCTTCTCTCAAGTTCCTGAACATCCTGTTCGCGTGCCTCTTCATCGGCGGAGGCGGCGCGCAGGCCGGCGTAACTTTCTTCACCCTCGGCGAGCAGTTCGTCAGGCAGCAGGCTCTTCACGGACTTGATGATCGTCTTCGGTATGATGTGGTGCTCTTCGTTGAAGGCGGTCTGCGCTTCGCGGCGGCGCGTTGTCTCTCTCATCGCTAAATCTATACTGTCTGTTATCCTATCCGCGTATAATATCACTTTTCCCGCACTGTTGCGAGCGGCGCGGCCGATCATCTGGATCAGCGAACGGTGGGCGCGCAGGTAGCCTTCGCGGTCAGCGTCGAGAATCGCCACTAACGAGACCTCCGGCAGGTCGATGCCCTCGCGGAGCAGGTTTACCCCCACCAGCACGCTGAAGACGCCGCGGCGGAGGTCGCGCAGCAGCTCGGCACGCTCAAAGGTATCGAGTTCCGAATGTATGTACCGTACCTTGATGCCGAGCTCCGCTATATATTCCGCCAGGTCTTCGGCGGAACGCTTCGTCAGCGTCGAGACGAGCACGCGCTCGCCCCGGTCAACGATCGGGCGGATCTCCGCAAGCAGGTCGTCGACCTGTCCCGTCGCCTTGTGCACCTCGACCTCGGGGTCGGGGATGCCGGTCGGGCGTATGAGCTGTTCTACGA
>CAKSWL010000101.1 GCA_934511335.1 uncultured Cloacibacillus sp.
CGTGAATGGGGATGTCGAGCCCGGTATCTTTTTGAAGTTTGTCGAGCGCCTCCGCTATCTGCTTGACCGGCTCGTATTGGAGCGTGAAGGTCAGCCCGAGCGTGGGGACGACGCAGATGGTGTTTTCGTCGGCGTACTTGACGACCTCTTCCGGCGTAATGCAGTATTTGCCGGGCTTCATCGGAATCTGCCGGTGCTCGACATCCCAGTAGCGGGCGAACTTGTCCCAGCATATCTGTACCGCGCCGGTTACGATGTTCGGTTTATCGGTGGGTTTTCCCTCCTCCTTGCGCTTCTTGCGCCAGCGCCAGAGCGCCGCGAGCCCGCCGAGCATCGCCGCCTCTGAGGAGCCGGTCGTCGAGGTGCCGAGCGTGTCGGCCTCTTCCGGCGAGTTCCAGAGGTTGCCGAGCATACGGACGCAGCGCGCCTCAAGCTCCGCGGTCTGCGGGTACTCGTCTTTGTCGATCATGTTCTTGTCGATGCATTCATCCATGATCCTGTGAGTCTCGTCGTCGAGCCAAGTCTGGCAGAAGGTCGCCAGGTTCTGCGAGGCGTTGCCGTCAAGGACGAGTTCGTTGTGGATGGCCTGGTAGGCCTCTTTCGGCTCCATTTCTGATTCCGGGAACGTGTTTTTGGGCAGCAGATTGGCCATCGCCGCTGAGCCGAATATGGGGTCTATCCCTCTGTGTTCGTATTCTTTCTGGTATAGTGACATTCTAAAAATTCCTCCTGTTAAATTACGTCCTGTCTGACTTATGCGAATGCCGCGCGTTGAATTTTTTATTTCTTCGCCTCTTCGCACCGTATGGCTCGAGTATAGGGCGAAGACCTTTTTCGCGAAAAATAGTTTTTGCTGAAAATCTTCTAAGCAAAAAGCATGTAATGGTTATGCGTAATTAAACATATATAAATCACTAAAAAATATTAATATTAATATTGTATTATCGTTTTTACTTAATTTAACAAAGAAAATATTTGACTTAAAGGAGCGTCCCAAATGGATATGCCGACGAGAAAACAGGAAAAAGCATACGAAAAACTCAGCCCCTTCGAGGTGAAAAACGTCCTCGTAGATATGGCCTCGAAACATGCCCGCGCGGGCTCCTCAGCGATGCTCAACGCGGGGCGCGGCAACCCGAACTGGATAGCGACCGAGCCCCGCGAGGCGTTCTTTACGCTGGGGCGTTTTGCGATCTCTGAGAGCCGCCGCCTCTGGGATGACGGCATTATGGCGGGGCTGCCGGAGAGGGAGGGGATGGGCGCGCGTTTTACGGGCTGGCTGGAGGTCAACTCGATGATGCCCGGCGCGGATTGCCTCCGGCGTTCTTTCCAGTTCGGGGTGAACACGCTTGGCTTTGACGCCGACGAATGGGCCTATGAGCTATGCGACGGCATCCTCGGCGACCATTACCCGACGCCGGACCGGATGCTGCCCTGCTGCGAGGGCGTGGTGCGCGAATATATTATAAAAGAGCTTGAAGAGGAAGAGACGCTGAATCAGGAATTTGACCTCTTCGCGACGGAGGGGGCGACGGCGGCGATGGTCTACATCTTCCGCTCGCTGCTCAATAACGGCCTGCTCAAGCAGGGGGATACCATCGCGCTCGGCACGCCGATCTTCACCCCCTATATAGAGATGCCCGGCCTGCCGTGGTACTCGTTCAATATTGTAGAGGTCTATGCCGGCGGCTCCGAGCTGGTGGACGGCGAGGAGCGCCATTCGTGGCAGTATGCGGATGAAGAGCTTGAAAAACTGGCCGACCCGAAGGTGAAGGTGTTTTTCATCGTCAACCCGAGCAATCCCGGCTCCGTCGAAATCTCGCCCGAGACGGCGCGGAAGATAAAGAGCATCGTCGAAACGAAGAACCCGCGGCTGATGATCGTCTCCGACGACGTCTATTCCAGCTTCGCCGACAACTATCGTTCCCTCTTCGACACGATCCCCTACAACACCATCTGCTCCTATTCCTTCTCGAAATACTTCGGCTGCACGGGCTGGCGGCTCGGCGTCGTCGGCGTCCACCGCAAGAACGTCTTTGACGACATGATCGCGGCGATGCCGGCGGCTCAGAGGATAAAAATATCAAAGCTCTACGCGGCGCTTGCCGTCGACCCCACGAAGATCAGGTTCATCGACCGCATGGTCGCCGACAGCCGCGATATCGCGCTGAACCACACGGCGGGGCTCTCCGTGCCGCAGCAGATCCAGATGGCGCTCTTCGCCGTTTACTCGCTGATCGATAAGACGAACGCCTACAACCGGCTGACGAAGGACATCGTCCGCCGCCGTTATCATGACTTCTGGGGCAGCCTCAAATGGCCGCGGCCGCTCTCTCCGAACAGCTCGGCCTACTATCAGCTGCTTGACGTTTCGCTCTGGGCGAAGGAGAAATACGGCGAAGACTTTGCGGAGTGGCTCAAGAAAAACTTTGAGCCGATAGACATCCTCTTCCGTCTTGCGGAGAATCCGAACGTGGTGCTGCTCCCCGGCGGGGGCTTCGGCGCCCCCGACTGGTCCGTGCGGGTATCGCTGGCGAACCTGCCCGATCACGCATACCGTGAGATCGGCCGCGACCTCGAGGTGATCCTTGACGAGTATTATTCGCAGTATAAGAAGGCGTAGCCTACTTGCCTGCGCCCGCGGGACGATATAAGGAGGGACAGTTCCCGCGCGCTTTCGCGGGAGCTGTTTTTCCCTGCTTGGGCGCCTTGCGCCCGCGACATAAAAAACCGGCCTCCCGAGGGGGCCGGCTGGACGCCCGATAGCCGATAAATATTATTTGGCGTGTTCCAAATAGGCCAGAATGGTCTCGACTGCGCCGTCGACGCCGACTTTGTCGGTGTTGATGCAGAGGTCGTAATCCTCCATCTTGCCCCACTTGCGATCGGCGTAGAACTCGTAATATTTCGCGCGCTTCTTGTCGACGTCGATGATACGTTTCTTGATCTCTTCCCGCGTGAAATCAAGCCCCGCGGGGACCATCGACATCTTCCTCTTGATGCGTTCGTCAAGGCTTCCGTAGATAAAGCAGTTGACGGGATTCATATTGCGGAGGATATAATCGGCGCAGCGTCCCACGACGACGCAGGCGCCGCGTTCGGCGAGGCTTCTGATCAGTTTTGACTGTCCCTTATATATAAGGTCGGAGGGCAGGTCCTGATAGAATACGGGCATCGCGAACCCGGGCATGATCGGGCACATCGGCGGAGAACATTTCTCTTCATTTGCCTCGATGAAGTCTACGTCATACTTGCCATCCTTGGCGAGAAGGTCGACGAGCTCTTTATCATAGAACTTGATACCCAGCTTCTTAGCCAGCTTCATGCCGACCTCGTGCCCGCCGCTGCCAAACTGCCTGCTGATAGTGATTATCCGCTTATCATCCATATCCTCACGTCCCTTCGTACTCTTTTTTATTATTATACCTATAGAAGAGGGAAATGTTTACAGTCTGACAAAAATTTTTTTAAAAAATTGCTGCGGGGCTCCCCGTCATCATGGGCGTAAGCTTCGCCTGCGTGCCGGTTCTGGCCGCGATTAGGGAATCGCTGGGGGCTGCGAAGCGCCAATTTAAACTTCCGCAAGCGTTTCCCCATTTTCATATCTTTGCGTAATCTTACCTATACCGCCCGTATCTTTGATAAACAAAGCGCGCGGCGGGGCCGGCGCATAAACCGGCTCGCCGTCGATTCATGCCTTTAGCCGGCTTGCGGCGCGCTTTTGCCCGTCAAATAAGCCCCTAAAAGGCAAGGGGGCCTCTTAGGGGTTCACGGGGAGAGCTATGCCCAAAGCGGCGTCATGTTTCGCCGCCCGGGCGTGAAGAATGGCTTTTTTGTTTCCTCTCTGCGCCGACGGTATTTGCGCCTTCCCGGAGAACTATATTTGAACCGCGGGGCTGCCGTATACCTCACCGTGCGGTCATGATCAGAGGGTAAAAAAATAGAGAACCAAGCGAACGGTTCTCCTCACATCTAAATAGGCACGGCAAAAAGCCATACCTGTCAAAAGACAGCCGTTCTGCGCCCTCTGCGCTTCACTTACTAATATTTCATACGGCAGGTCTCCCGACTCTCGGTCATCCTCGGCAGAGCGCAACACCTCGCTCCGCGTAAATGATCCGCACAAATCACATAAACTGCGATTCGGCTCTTCGCTTACTCCGCGCCTTCTCGCCTTACGGCGATGGCATGATGCGGCTTTGTCCCGATTACGGTGGCAGGGGCCGTCCCGGCTTTTGACCGGATTCCCTTACTCCGCAGAAACAGATATTCAATTTTTATGGAGCCTGACTGCATACTCCAATGTGGAGTATAACATGCGGACCATTTCTGTCAAGATAAAATTTTTCATCCGCGGCACAGCTGCTTGAAAACGAAGCCAGTCTTCATAGACATACGCACGCAAAACGTCCGTCCTAACGGGCGAAGAAAATATTTTTACGCGCCGTTTGTAAAAACGCCGCTCCCGCCACACTATTATTGTTATCAAATACGAAAGGAGGAATGCAAATGGCAAATATCAAGCATCTGACCTCGGCCCTGCGCCTGACGCTCTCCCTCGGCACTGTCGACGGCAAGAGCGTCACCAAGACGGTTTCCATCTCGAAGCTCGGCGCGTCGGCCGGCGCGGCGGGGGATGAGGTGCTGCTGGAAGAGATCGAAGAGACGGTGGGGGAGGAGGAGCAGAAATACCGTGAGGCGGAGCTTCGCGAAATGCTTTTTCGCGCCCTGAACCCTGATGAGTTGGACCTCACCCAGGCGCTCATCGAGGGCTTCACCCAGCAGGAGATCGCGCGCGAGCTCGGCATCAGCCAGCAGGCCGTCGCGGCGCGGCTGCGGAAGATACGGGCAAAGCTGAAAGAATTGATCGCGGAACTGTAAGCAAGCTATCTATTTCCCGTCCGAATAGAAATTCGCCAATCACTGTGAAATCAAAGAAGAGGCCGGAGTGTGTTTTTTCCGGCCTCTTCATCATATATTCCGGCTTTGCGCCGGGAGGTACGTCGGTTATTATTCCGGCTGATTTTCAATTGATCAGCCTTTTCCTAGAACGTCCACAGCAGCGTGGCGTAGAAAGCCCGGCCTTGGATCGGGTACCACAGCGTCCTCTCGGGGCCGTTGCCGGTGGCGAAGAGCATGACGTCGGGGCCAGAGTTGAAGATGTCGTCTACGCCCACTACGAGCTTGAGCCTGTCGTTGATCTGGCAGCGGAGGCCTAGGCCGAAGGTCGTGAGGTTGTCCCAGCCGACTTCGCCCTGCATGTCGTAGTAGTTTTTGCCGATATAGTGGAGCTCGCCGAAGATCGCCGCGCGGTCGTCTTTCATTATCTTGCGGCTCACGCGCAGCAGTCCTTCCCATTCGGGGCGGTTGGGCAGCGGCGAACCGTCCATGTAACCCGGCGTTTTGTTGACGGCATCCATCCAGGTGGCCGATAGATAGAGGTCCCATTTGTCGCGTTTGACTGTGGCCTCAAGCTCAATGCCAGAGACCTCTGCTTTGCCGATATTTACGTACTGCGCGTAGCGCGGGTTGACCATCAGATAGTCGATGAGGTTGTCGGATTTGCGGTAGAAGTAGGTCAGTTCGGCCTTGACCCGCGCTTGGGATATTTCTCCCTCCCAGCTCAGACTGGCGTCGTACTGCGTACCGTCTTCCCACTTGAGGCGGGTGTTGGGGATGATGAACGCGCCGTCGCCGTAGAGCTCGTAGAGGTTGGGCGCGCGGTTGTAGGTGCCGCCAGTTATCTTTGCCGTCCAGCCGACGCCGAATTTCTTTGTCAGCGCCGCACCCCACGAAAATTCGGTGACGCCCTCGGCCGCGTTCCACCTGACGATGGGCGTCAGCCAGAAGTCGCCGGCTTTGTTGAGGCTTATCGTGTCTTGTACCTGGCCGTTCCATGAGTTGCGCGTGTGTTTTTCCTGCCCATTGAATTTATGGACGATGTCGCCTGTGCTGTGCAGCTCTTCGTTATAATAATTCCAGAGAAATTCCAGGAGGTGGCGCTCTCCGAGCGGCAGTGAACCGTCGATGGCCGTGCCGAAGCGCTTCGTCTCATATTTATTGTGCTGCTCGCCCCAGTCGCCGATCTTATTGTCGGGGTCGTCATATTTCTTAGTTTGGTGCAGATATTCCAGGCGCACGCCGAGGTCGAGGTCACCGAGCTTCTGACGGTGCGTGACGATGGCGTTCCACTGATCGGTGTCCTGCGTCGCGCCGGGCGCGCTGTCCGCTTTGTCCGCGCCGGGGGCCGAGTAGGGCAGCTCGCGGTCGCTGCGTTTCCAGCCGCCCTCGATCTGCCAGTTTTCATTATTCCATTTAAGAAGGACGTTGGAGTTCTTGTAGCCGTTGTTCTGGCGCTTGGTCTTGTAGTCGTCGCCTGGCGTGTAGGGGGTGTTGTTGTCGTTCCAATATTCAAAATCGCCGTTAGTGCGGTCGAAGTTGACCGAGGCCAAGAACGCCCCGTCTCCGAGCGGCGCGTTGTAGGATGCGCTCCCCGTGAAGCGGCCGAAGGAACCGACGCCGGCGGTGACCGAACCGCCCGCCTTTTCAGGCTTTTTCGTGATGATGTTGATGACGCTGCCCATCGAAGCGCCGCCGAAGCGGGCCGGGATGTAACCGCGATAGACCTCTATGCGTTCGACGTTTTCCACAGGGATGGTGGTGAGGTCGACGGCGGGCTCGCTGCCCAAGTTCATCAGCACGCCGTCGACGTAGACGGATACCTGCGAAGCGGAGCTGCCGCGCACGGAGGCCGTGGTGTAGGCGCCGCGTCCCTTGGTCTCAATGATGTGCAGCCCCGGAACCTGTTTGAGGAGCTCGGGGAGGTTTTTCTGTTCTCCGCGCATTTCCTGCGGCTTGATGACGGTGACGGTGCCGGGTGAGAGCAGGAGCTTGTCTTCATCTTGCTCCGCATCGGCAGTCACCTTCACGGAGGGTATCTCCACCGGCGGCTCGGCGGCGTAGGCTCCGGCACTTGTCAGAAATAATAAGATGATGATAAGGGCGAGATACTTTTTCACTTTGGCAGCTTCTCCTTGATCGTTTTTATTTGCGGATAAAAGGCAAGGCCGGTCAAGCCGGCCTTGCCGCGCCGTCGGCTATGAACCGTCAGCCGACTGTGCTGCTCGTCGTGCAGGATAAGGCGACAATATCGCTGCTGTCAAAGCTCAACGCGCTCGTCATGGGCAAGGAGGACATCGACCCGTTTTACGGCGCGCCGACGGTCATCGTCGTGC
>CAKSWL010000102.1 GCA_934511335.1 uncultured Cloacibacillus sp.
TGCCGATGTGCAGGTGGTAGAGATAATGCTCCGCTACTTCAAGACGGAGCCGAACAGGATCCGCCCCGAGGACATGATGATCGGACACACCGGCTACCTGATCTTCGCGGTCAAGACTTTGCCGCTGCCGGAGATAAAGGCGGAAGCGGAGGATGGTCCCGCCTTCCCCGATGCGGAGACGGATAAAGGGTGTCCGGAGCCCCCTTTGTGCGAGACGCCAGACGGGGACGTCGTGGAAGAACCAGGTAAGCGGTAGATAGAGGCGCGGATTGAACGGAAAAAGGCTCCTTCTGCACATATGCTGTGCACCTGACGCCACGGTCCCGTGGCCCGCGCTGATCGGCGAGGGCTGCGAGACCGTCGGGTACTTTTACGGCGGCAACATCCACCCGCGGGAGGAATACGATAAAAGAGCCCAGGCCCTATTTGCGCTGGCCAGCCACACCGGCGCAGAGCTTTTTTTGGCGGAGTATTCGCCGGGACCGTGGTTTGAGGCTGTGCACGGCCTTGAGAGAGAGCCGGAGCGCGGGGCGCGCTGCCGGCGCTGCTTCGCGCTGCAATTGACGGCCGCCGCGGAATGGGGAGAGAGGAACGGCTTTACTCACCTCTGTACCACGCTCACCATCAGTCCGCACAAGGACGTAAAGCTGATCAACGAAATCGGCGCGCGCGCTGCTGCGGCCCGCGGCCTCGTCTGGGTGGAGCGGGTTTGGCGCAAAAACGACGGCTTCAAACGCTCAGTCGCGATAAGCAGAGAACTGGGCCTATACCGGCAGAATTACTGCGGCTGTATTTTTTCCCGGAACATGGAGTTATAATCATTGTAATAAACGGCTCCGTCCTCGGGAGGCCGCGGGACGCGAAGCCATACCGATATACAGAAAGACCACTGACCTCAGAGGTGAGAATAAACATGGCAGAAAAACCTGAAAAGAAACTTCCGTCGGGGAAGCTCTCGCCCGAGGCGCTGAAACGCAACGTCTTATCCTACAGCGGCGCGCCGCGCCCCGAGGTGCTGATCGGCCCCGGCGTCGGAGAAGACGCCGCCGTCGTCAAATGGCCCGAGGGGAAATACATGGTATTTGCCTCCGATCCGATCGTCGGCGCCGAAAGCGGCGCGGGACGGTTGCTCGTGAGGATAAACTCAAACGACATCGCCTCCAAGGGCGGCGACCCCGCATACCTTGCCGTCACGCTGATACTGCCCCCGGCCTTCGGCGAGGAGGGCGCGGCGCGCATCATGCGCGAGATCGATGCGGAATGCCGCGCGCAGGGCATCGCCGTCGCCGGCGGCCACACGGAGTTCAACGACCGCTACGACCGCCCCGTCGTCATGGGAGCGCTCGTCGGCACCGCCGACAAGGTAATGCGCGCGACGGACATCTCCGAGGGCGACCTGCTGATCGTCACGAAGCATCTGGGCATCGAGGGCATGTCGATCCTGGCCCTTGACCGTCCGGATTTGCTTGCACCCTTCATGAGCGGAGAAGAGATCGCCGAAATCCTTTCGTGGGCCGAAATGACCTCGGTGCTCGCGGAATCACGTCTGCTGCGTCCCTTTGCAAAATTTATGCACGATCCGACGGAGGGCGGCTTCCTTGGCGGCCTCGACGAAATTTGTGCGCTCTGCGGGCTCCGGGCCGAGCTGGACCGTGAGGCGCTCGCGATACATCCGCTGACGCGCCGCGCCGCAAAAGAGCTGGGCTTTGACCCGCTGCGCCTCATCGCCTCCGGCAGCCTGCTCGCGGTGACGCCGGAGCGTCACGCGCAGGCCGCGCTTGAGGCGCTTGATGCGGCGGGAATAGAGGCGGTCGTCGCGGGGCGTATGGGCGGCAAGCTCGACGCGCCGCTGCCCGAGCCGGCGGAGGAGCTTTGGCGGCTGCTCAAAATGGAGAAAAAAGATGCGCGCTGACATCCTCCGCCGCGCGGATAGACTCGCGAAGGAGCTGCGGGAGCGTGGGGCCGACGCCTTTGTGATCCTCACCGACGAGGATACGAACTGGGAGAGCCTCTTTTACTTAAGCGGCTTTCGCGGTACGGCGGGGGCGCTCGTGCTTTACGCCGACGGCGAGGCCGAACTGACGCTCGACGGGCGCTACGCCCTGCAGGGGCGCGAACAATCGCCGCATCGGGTCTTCGAGCAGAGGACGACCCTTGAAAGCGACGTCACGGAGAGCCTGCAAAGGCACGGGGCGAAGGAGATACTCTGCGAGGCCGGCAAAACCTTCCACAGTAGCTGGGAGAAGCTTGCCGCCGGCGGCGGGCGCTGGCGCGACGGAGGCGAAATAATGCGAACGCTGCGCCGCGAAAAGGACGCCTTTGAAGTGGAAGAGATAAAGAAAGCCGCCGCGATCGGAGCAAAGGCCTTTCTCGAAGCGCTCGACTGCGTAAAGCCCGGCATGACTGAGAAATCCTTCGAGGCGCTGCTCAACTATAAGATCAGCCTCTTAGGCGGCGGCTGCGGCTTTGATATGATCGTCGCCTCCGGCCCGCGCAGCGTCATGCCGCACGGACGCGCGAGCGACAGGGAGATGGCGGCGGGCGAATGGGTCACCGTCGATTACGGCGCACGCTGGAACGGCTATTTTTGCGACATCACGCGGAACTTTTCCCTCGGGCCCCCAGCCGGCGATGCGGCGGCGATGCACGAGCTCCTGTATAAAGCCCATCGTGAAACGGCGGCGATGCTGTGCGCCGGCGTCTCGGGGACCGCGGTGCACAACAAAGCCGTCGGAATTTTTGCCGCCGAGGATAAGGAGCGGTATTTTACCCACAGCCTCGGCCACGGGTTGGGCCTTGAAATACACGAGGCGCCGCTGCTTTCTCCGCGGCGCGACGACATCCTGCGGGCGGGAGATGTCGTGACCATCGAACCGGGGCTGTATATCCCCGGTTTTGGGGGCATGCGGCTTGAAGATGACTATCTCGTTACGGAAGATGGGGCTGAGAGATTAACTAAGGAGCTAAATCAGTGTTTTTACAGTATTTAAATTTAAATTAAAACTGTTATAATAATTACTAGTTTTTTAGGGTTAAAAAATCTTAAATTAAACAAAAGGAGAGAGTGATCAATGAAAAAGTACGTCTGCACAGTATGCGGTTATGTGTATGATCCCGAAGTCGGCGATCCCGATTCCGGCATCGCTCCCGGCACTGCTTTTGAGGACATCCCCGAAGGATGGGTGTGTCCTGTCTGTGGCGTTGGCAAAGACATGTTCGAATAGAAAACGGCGCGTATAAGCACCGTCCGTGTCATAACTTTATGGCCCCGAATCCTCGCCGTATATGGATGCGGCTCCGGTATCGGGGCCTAAAGTTATTTAACGGACGGCACTTCTCCGCGCCGTTTTCGTTAGTACGTCTATGTTGCATGCATGCTTCCGGGCTCCCGCAATATTTTGCTTTGTTAGCGGAGCTTATGCGCGGCGTTGTTTATTTTCACTCCGCAAGTGTCAAGATCTGGCTTTTATAATTCGTCGATCTTTTTCATCAGACTGCCGATCACGTCGGCGATTTGATAGTCTTTCAGGTCGTCGGCGATCCGCTGGAAGATGCCCTCTTCTTTCAGCGTGACGACCGAGACGGGGTAGTTCAGGTCGAGCGCCCAGGTGAGCTGTATCAGCCGGTAGTCCTGGAGCGAGCGCGCGTTGGCGTAAGAGCTGCGCCCCGTCGCGCGTATCTCTTCGACGAGCGCGGGTGAGAGCCCATGGCCACTTTGGCGGCACGGCAGTATGTCGTATATCGTTCCCCTATCGATACGGCTCTGCACCATGCGGAAGAGGTCTATCTTGTCGGCGTCGCGCACGAGGGCGCACCAGCGGCAGGTCGAGAGCGGCACGTTCGCCGGGATCTCGATCTTATTATGGCAGCGCACCGCCGCCAGGACTTTTTCCCGGTCGCCCGGCGCGATCCCCTCCCAGTCGAAGCGTTCCGCCAAAATCTCCGCGCCGCGGTCGCCGTGGTCAAAGCTCGCGCTGTCGGCAAAGGTCTGATAGTCGCGGTACTGGAGGAACCTCGCCGTGTCATGCAGCAGCCCCACGGCGTGGGCGAGCCAAACGTCGTTTTCCTCGTGCCATTCCAATGACTCTGCGATCGCCGACGCCAGCTGCTGTACGCGGAAGCTGTGCTTTCTCTTCAGCTCCTGCATCGGCGCGAGCGCGCCCCCTATCCTAAAAGAATCAACGTAATCGTTGAACCAAGCTTCGGTCTTTTCCTGGGAATACATCGTAAAACGCCTCCTATCCCAAGAGATTATACAACAGTAAGCCAATGATCGTTCCGCAATCGCCGCTTTTGCCTCCCTTTAAGCACAGTAAGGGGCGAGGAAGCCTTTCTTTTTCCGCCCTTTTCGCTAAAGCCGCGCGCCGTAAGGCGGTTTAAGCTATTCATGCCGCTCGGCCTAAGTATATTGGCCTTGTCCGCGGCTCTCGCTTTTGAGAAGATTTTTCCCGTAAGCTGCGCGGAAACGGAAAGGCCGCGCGAGAGGCCTCGCAGGCACGTCCGTGACGAGCGGTGATTATATCAAAGAGAGCGGCATACAATATCGCCCAAGGGGGAAACGAAAATGACAGTAAAGAACGACGACGAAATCAAAAAAAGCCTGGACATGCTCGAGGCGCATACCGGTCCTTACGACGAAAAGTTCGCGCAGGCGCACGCGGATGACATCCATGCGATGGCCCAGCGCCTCTCCGGCAAGAGGGACGACCTCTGGCAGCGCATTAAAAAATGGTTCGACGGACACTACGATCATCTGAAGGATCATCTCCGCGACGATAAGGAGAAGATCGAGGCGCACCTCCACCGCCGCAAAGAGGAAAAAAAATAACCTAAAAGGGATCGCGGCGGCCCCGTCCGCAGGCAGGACGAAAAGCCCAAGAACGGGCCGCCGCGTTATGAAAGAGCGCCGCAGCGGCCGCCTGACGCGAAAGGATGGTTCAGTTTTGTAGGAGGCGAAAGTGATTCTTGTTGAAATCCAGCAGCCCTTCGTCGCGCATTTTGGAGAGCTCGTTCGACATCGCGCTGCGGTCTACGGAGAGATAATCGGCGAGCTGCTGGCGGTTGAAGGGGATCGTGAACTCCTGGCTCCCTAAGCGCAGCGATTCGGCGGATAGGTAGGAGAGCAGCTTCTGGCGCGTCGTCCGCTGCGTCATATGCGTGAGCTTTTCGTTGAAGAGAAGGTTCTTTTCCGCGAGGACGGAGAGCAGATTCCTCACCAGTCGGGAATGGAACTCGCAGGCGGAGCCGCAGGTCGCGAGCACCCGGCGCACGTTCATAAACATGACGGCGCAGGGCTCCGCCGCCGCGACGCTGACGCCGAGCGCGGCCCCCGGGATGCAGGCGTAGCTCTCGGCGAATATCTGTCCTGCCCCGATCTTTGCGATGATGTTCCTGTTCCCCCAAAAGTCCTCCTTGATGATGTGGACGGAGCCTGCCAGCATCACCCCGATTGCGTCGGCGCTTTCGCCGAAACGCAGCACGAACTCATTTTTCGCATATTCCCTGCTTTTTGCCGAGAGGCAATCAAGCATCGCCGCGATCTCCTCTTTGGAGATCCCCCGAAAAAGGGGGGATTTTTTTATTGTTTCGAGATATTTTGTCATATTTTTCCTTCTTATGTTGTTTATACAACCGATTGATTGTTTTTATTGTAGTATCCTCTGTACATAAAATCAAGTATGGCAGAAAACACCCAATTGTTTGACGGTGAGAAAGGTTCTGGAGGGAAGCAGATGTTAAGGAGAATAATCGAGATAGATGAGGCGAAATGCAACGGCTGCGGGGCCTGCGCCGCGGCCTGCCATGAAGGGGCGATCACGATGGTCGGCGGCAAGGCGAAGCTGATGCGCGACGATTACTGCGACGGCCTCGGAGATTGTCTGCCCGCCTGTCCGACCGGCGCGATCTCCTTTGTGGAGCGCGAAGCGAAAGAATATGATAAAAAGGCGGTCGAAGCGAACATGGCCGCAAAGAGGGCAGAGGCGGGCGGCGGGCTGCCCTGCGGCTACCCGGGGATGCAGCCGCGCGGGATCGCGCGCCAAGCGGCGGCGGAGGGGGGCGAAACATGCCGCGCGCAGGCTGTATCGCGGCTCTCTCAGTGGCCGGTCCAGCTGAAGCTGGCCCCTGTGAACGCCCCTTGGTTCGACGGCGCGAAGCTGCTCGTCGCCGCCGACTGCACGGCCTTTGCGCGCGCCGACTTCCACGAGCGGTTCATCAAGAACCACGTGACGCTGATCGGCTGCCCGAAGCTTGACGCCGCCGACTACGCGGAGAAGCTTACGGAGATCTTGAAAAATAACGACGTCAAGAGCGTGACCGTCGCGCGTATGGAGGTCCCCTGCTGCGGCGGCATCGAAGCGGCGGTGAAAAGGGCGCTGCAGGCAAGCGGAAAATTTATCCCCTGGCAGGTGGTTACTATCGCCGTAGACGGCGAGATCATCGAATAGACGCGGCGGTAAAGGACAAAAGAGGGAAACGGCAGATCATGGAGGGAGAGATCATTATGGAAGAGAAGATGTTTTGTTTTCAGTGCGAACAGACAGCCGGATGCACAGGCTGCAGAGGCAAGATGGGCGTTTGCGGCAAACCGGAGGATACTGCGGTGCTACAGGACCGGCTGACGGGCGCGCTTATCGGCCTTTCACGCGCCGCGGAGGGAAACGCGCCGACGGAGAGCACGGACAGAGTCATGCTGGAGGGGCTCTTCACAACGGTGACGAATGTGAACTTCAACAGCGAGACCGCGGCGAAGATGATCGAAAAGGTGCGCCAGGAGCGGGAGAAGCTTGTTCCGCACTGCGCCGGCGCCTGCTCGCGGAACGACGACTATGATATGAACGAACTTTGGGGGTCGGATGAGGATATCCGTTCGCTCAAGTCGCTGATCCTCTTCGGCCTGCGCGGCATGGCGGCCTACGCCTATCACGCGATGGTCCTCGGCCGCAGCGACCGCGAAGTGAACGGCTTCTTCTATGAGGCGCTCTCCGCCATCGGCAGGGAGAAGACGATGGAGGCGCTGCTGCCGCTCGTCCTCAAGACGGGAGAGGTCAACCTCCGCTGTATGGAGCTGCTTGACCGCGCGAACACCGAGGCCTTCGGAACGCCGGAACCGACCGCAGTTTCGTTTAAGGTAGAAAAGGGCCCCTTCATCGTCGTCAGCGGCCACGACCTATACGACCTCAAGCTGCTGCTCGAACAGAGCGCGGGCAGGGGCGTCAATATCTATACC
>CAKSWL010000103.1 GCA_934511335.1 uncultured Cloacibacillus sp.
CTCGAAAGGGGCGCTCTTTTAGACGCCGATTTTCTCTTCAAGCGCTTCTTGCAAGACCTGCGAGAAGTTAATGTTCCGCGCTTCGGCTCTTGTATTCAGCCACGCGGGAATGGTCAGGTTTTTTCGTACCGCCTTATTGCCGTACTTGGCGGCGTAGCCGTCCATGTCTAGGACGATAAGGTTTACAAAGCCGCCTTCCTTCGGCATGACGTCCGACATTTTGCTGGGAGCCGGCGCTGCTTTGCCGTCTTCGAGTTCGTCCAGCACCCAGCCAGATGCGGCGTCCGCAGCCATGAGAATGGCGTCTGCGAGAGAATCTCCCTGTGTCACGCACCCCGGAAGGTCGGGCACTTCAACGGTGTAAGCGCCTTTCCTTTCTTCGCAGGGGTAGAAACAGGCCGGATAGGTTAATTTCATAATAAACAGCCTCCTTTTATCGGCTGACAACGCGGGGCTTCTAAAGCCCCGCCTGTTCCAATATTGATCTTACGGTCCTTGGGTCGATATCCCCAGTGTGTCTCGGGATTGTGACTTTTCCATTTTTTGTGGGATGGATGTATTGATAATGGGAACCTTTGACGTTTTTCAACTTCCATCCATCCTTCAAAAGGATTTTTTCAATTTCCCGAAACTTCATATCTCCGCCCCCTTTGCGATTATATTATACGCATAATACGCATAGCCGTCAAGGGCGTATAGAAACTTTTTTGAAAAAATGGAGGAATCTTAAATGAAAAAAACGGTACCTTTTGAAGTGTTCGGAGCGAATCAGTTCATCTATTTCGATATTAATCGCCTTATGAGGCTGGAACAGCTGTTGGGCAAGTCTATAACTCACATTGTCGCCGTGCACGACATCACGATCGATTTTCTCGTCAAGTCCCTGATGGTCGGGCTTTCGCATCATAGCAGAGACAATGCCGCTCAGTGGACCAATAAGTTAAAAAAGTTTTTCGGCGGCGGTGGAAGCATCGAGGAACTCGCCGAGCCGATTCTTCTGGCGATCATCGGCTCGGGAATTTTCGGCAAAATCGAAACGGACGACGAAGAAGAGGGTGAAGAAAAAAACGCGCCGGCGACGGCGGAGTTGTCCGACTAGACAGCGTCGCCGACTGGGTGGCGTGGGCGGAACCCGTCGCATACGGGGCGCTCGCGCTGAACCCAAGGGAATTTGAGCGGCTGCAGCCGCATGAATATTATGCGTTGTACGACGGTTATGAATATAGGCAGCGCCGGCGCAGGGTGGAAATCGAGAATGAGATTTTTGTTTACTCTTATTTTGTCGCACATTTGCTTAATATTTCAGGCAAATATCTGAAAAAAAATATTTCGCCAAAAGAGCTGTGCAAACCGCTGCTCGATGCCATGAGCGATGGGGAAAAGCGCAGTGTGAAGGACAGGAAACAGGACGAGGAGTATCTGCGCAGGATTTTCGATCTGCCGCCGGAAGGGGTGAAGGAAGATGGCTAAGATAGCCGACCTGCTCGTCGTTATTTCCGGCGACAGCAAAGGGCTCAGGAAAGAACTGAACACGGTCAAGCGCAATATTAGAAGTGCGTTCGGGACCGAAAGCATGAGGCTGTCAGAAAAGGTCGCAAGCAAATTCAAATGGATCGCCGCCGGCGCTGCGGCCCTCGGTATCGCCTCCGTAAAGATGAACGCCGATATGGAGATGGTCACAAGGGCTTTTGAGGTGCTTACCGGCAGTGCGGACAAGGCGAAAGAGCACGTCGCGCAGCTGGAAAAATTCGCCGCCACAACCCCCTTTGAGCTGCCCGGGCTGCTTGAAGCTTCGAAAAAGCTGCAGGCTTACGGCTTCCAGACAGAAGCTGTGATACCCATCATGCGGACCGTCGGCGATGCGGCGATGTCCGTCGGATTAGGACAAGAAGGTATCGACCGCATTACCCTAGCTCTCGGGCAAATGAATGCGAAGGGCAAGGTAAGCGCTGAGGAAATACGTCAGCTTGCCGGAACCGGTCTGCCGGCATGGGAAATGCTTGCAAAAGGTATCGGCGTCTCCGTTCCAGAGGCGATGGATATGGCCAGCAAGAGCGCAATAAACGCAAAAACAGGTATCACCGCGTTACTGACCGGACTTGATTCGCGCTTCAACGGCATGATGGACAAGGTGGCGGGGGAGATTCCGCAGTCCTTCAGCAATATGCAGGATTCCGTGAAGTCGATAATGCGCACGCTCGGCGCCTCTATCACCGAAACGTTCGATTTGAAAGCGAAGATGAAGGGCGCAGCCGATTGGCTGGGCGATTTTGCGGCGCTGGCTAAAAGCTCCGGTATCCGCGAAGCGCTGGAACAGATGGTGCCGGACAGCATCAAGACCTCCATCGTTGGCATATCTGCCGCAGTCGTCGGAATAGCGGTACCGGCCTTCGGGCTGCTGGCGATAAACGTTATCGCCGCGACATGGCCGCTGCTGGCGATTGGAGCCGCTTTCGGCGCGGCGGCTGCGCTGATCTACTCCAATTGGGAGAGCGTAGGGCCTTTCTGGACGAAGTTATGGGATACTATCGTATCCGTGACCAAGTGGGCGTGGGAGAAGCTGTCAAGCATCTTCGCGGCTATAAGCGACGCCTACCATTGGCTCGACGTAAAATTTACCACATTTGTGAACAAGGCTATGTCCGCCGTCGGACTCGATATTAAGATCGGCACCGACATATCGGACATAAAAAAAGAGAAGATAAAAGTCGATTCAAAACCTGTGGAAGAGGCTGAAAAGAAGGTTTGGAGCCTTAAGGAAGCCCTTGCTTCTATCGACTCTACCGCAGGCGGTGTAGACAAAGAGGCGGAAAAAGCCGCCAAAAAAGCACAGAAGGCCGCAGAAGCCGCCGCCAAGAAGCAGCAGCTCGAATATGAGCGGCTCGTCGAAAAGGCGAAGGATACGTCCAACCGCATCGAAGACGAATGGATAGAGATGACGGGCACTAAAATGGACGTGCTCGACAAATGGTACGCCGACGAAATAGCCACGCTCGACGAAACGAAGGCGGTAAACGAGAACTATCAGCGCGACCTGACGCGGTTGGAAGAGACCTATGCGGAGAAGCGCCGGAAGATACTGCACGACGAAGCCAAAGAGCGCCAGCGGACGATGGAGGAGATAGCGCGCGGCTATTCCGACATCAGGGGCGAGCTCACGAAAGGTTCGCTGCAGGGCGCCGACCTCGACCTCTACGAGATGAGGAAGGAGGCGGAAGACTCCTATCGCGGCATCAGCGACTTCTTCGCGAAGATCACCGCCGACTACGCCGACGGGACAGAACAGCAGAAGCAAAACATCAGAGACGCGCTGGAAAAGGCCGGCGTCGAATTCGTGCAGACGGAAAAAGACACGCTCGACTTCGCCGCCGAGCTGAACGCGGTGCACGTGGAAAAGGAAAAACAGCTCTACGACGACTTCGTCCGGTACTATAGCAAGTGCAAGGACATACAGGCGAACATCGACAGGGCGTATAACAACAACAGCTTCGCGCAGCTCAAGGCGGCGCTGAGCAGGGAGAACGCGCTGCGGCTATCGGCCTTCGAAGCCCAGCGCAAGGCTATGGAGCTGTATCAGGATAGCTGGACAAAGGCCAACGTCTCCGGAGCCGAACAGGCGATAGCCGTGCTGGACGGCGCGCGCGACTCCTTCAAGACCTTCTTCTCCGACGTGCTCACCGGCGCGAAAGATTTCGGCGAAGCCTTCGGCGACTTCTTCAAATCGCTCTGGGCGGATATCGTCGACTCCTTCGCCGAAAAGTGGAGCAACCAGATCGTCAACAACCTTTTCGGCAGCATGCTCGGCGGCGGCGAAAATGGCGCTTCCGACGGCGGAGGAGGAATATTCGGCAACATCTTCAATATGCTCGGGCTCGGCGGGCTGGGGAACCTCTTCGGCGGCGGCGCATCCGAGGCTTCAGGCGGCGCATCCTTCGGAACGGGCGACGGACAGAGCGGCGGTGTGGGCAACATGCTCATCAGCGGCTTCACACAGCTTTCCGGCATAACGCAGTCGCTCGGCGGCTCCATGGGAGCGCTGGGCGGCGTAGTCCAGAGCGGCGGGACGCTGCTAGGCACATACAACACCATACAGACGGCGCTCAACATAGGCACGAAGCCGGCGGAATCGGCGACAACTGTCACCGCGACAACGGCGCTCGGCGCTTTTTCCGTGGCGGTCGTGTCCGCTACGGCGGCGCTGGAAGCCATGGTGGCAAAGTCATTTTTCGGCGGCTTCTTCGGCTTCGCCTCCGGCGGCTGCGTCTCCGGCCCGGGCTCCGGCACGTCCGACTCCATTCCTGCGATGCTCTCCAACGGCGAATACGTCGTCCGTGCGTCGGCGGTGGAGCGGCTGGGCGTGCCCTTCCTGGACAGGCTCAACTACGGCAGCACGGATATTTTCAACACCGTCAACCGCTTCGCCTCCGGCGGCTGCGTCGGCGTGCCGGCGATAAAGTCGTTGGACATGCCAGGCTTCGCCTCCGGCGGCTATGTCTTGCTCGCGGACGCTTCCATCGCCGTGCCGGAGTTCCGGGCGGAGCCTGAGCGGATCGATCTGGCGGCGCTGTCCGTCCCCGCGAAGCTGCTTAAGGCGCTCGCCGCCGGGCATACCGGCGAACGGAGGGACGAAGCGGCCGAAATGAACGTGAACATATACGGCGACATCAACAACAGCGCCGACGAAAAGCGGATGCTGAACAAAATGAACGCCAAGATGCGCGCGGCGCTGATGGGGGGATACTGATGGAATACCTCAGGCTGGTGAAAGACGCTGACGAATGGGCGCTCCCTCCCGACTCCTGGATAGCCTCTATACCTGCCTCGGCCCGGTCGGATACGCAGGCGCGAGCCTTTCAGCACGGCTCGGTCAAGACCGGCAGCGGCAAGATAGCCGAGCGCGTCCTGTCGCTTTCTATTCTCGTTTCCGCTGCCACTCAGGCGGAATACCTCGCGGCGGCGGACGAAATCAAGCGGCGGCTGTACCGCGAAAACCAGCGGCTCTACATCGCCCCCGACCGCTATATCAACCTGGCAGTATTGGACAGCCTCGAAGAGAAGTTCGACAAAGGCTTCCTGCTGCGGCAGGCAGTGCTCACGGCGGAGTACAAATGCACAGATCCCTTCTGGCACGCGCCCCCCGCGATGACGACCGTCTCTGCTACCGGCGCGCCGCGCGTCTTCACCGTTTCAAACGGCGGCAACGTCGATACGGCGCCGGTGATAACGGTCACGGCCCCGGCCTACGGCGCCGTGCCGGACGTGCGCATATCCAACGCGGCCAACGGGCGCGAGTCCGTCTTCCGCGACCCGCGGCTGGCAAACGGCGCCTCGGTGGTAATAGACGGCGCCGCTGGGACCGTCACGCTGGCCGGCGGGAATGCCGTCAACGCCTTCTACGGCGCCTTCCCTCGGCTCGAGCCGGGGAACAACCTGCTGACTTACACCGGCGCGCGCTGCACGATACAGATCGCCTACGAGCGGAGGTGGCTGTGATGTCCTTCATATACGGCCGCCCCGACTGCTACGGGCGGCGGATATACGCGGGCAAAAGCTACGTCGGCACGAAAAACGTCGTCGTACTGCCGGAGATAGAGGGGCACGTCGCAGTCGACTTCTACAACGAACAGGGCGTGAAAACGCACTCGCTCACCTCCGATATGAAAGAGAGCCCGCTGCTCAAGCTGGAATTCGAGAACAATGAAAACGGCTGCGCGGGTTTCACTCTGGAACTGGCGCGAGGACACGGCATAGACATAACGCTTGGGCAGAGGATAGACATCCGCCTGCTGGGCGGTACTGCCCCCTGGTACAGCGGATACGTCCAGACCATGCCGATGCGCGCGCTGGATACGGAAAAAGCTCAGACCTACGCGGGATATGGCTGCTTCGCGCGCCTTGGACACATCATCGTCAACAAACTTTACGAAGAGACGGAAATCGCGAAAATCGCCGAGGACGTGATCCAGCGGTATGTCGAAGGCAACGGCGCGACTTACAACGGCTCTAAGCTTTACTTCACCGGCTACACAGCGACGAAGGTCAACTTCGCGCACGCGACGGCCAAAGACGCGCTGCAGCAGCTGTCGGAGTTCGCCGTCAACTATGTCTGGGGCGTGGACGAATATCGCGAAGTCTTCTTCAAGCCCCGCCGCGACGAAGTGAACGACTACATGCGCCTCTGGGTGGGCGAGCATGTCGAAAGCGTTGAGACGGAAGAGGATATAGAGAGCGTGGAAAACGAAATCCATGTAGAGGGCAACATCGAAACGACGGACGAAGAGGGGAACATAACCACGACCAAAGGGATATTGGCCGTCTGCCGGGACAACGCGAGCATAAGGCGGTACGGGCTGCGCGCCGCGGTAAAGACGCTCCCCTCGGCGCTCAAAGCGGAAGATGCCAGACAGTGGGGCGAAAGTGAACTCGCACAAAGCAAAGACCCTGGGCGCAGCGTGTCGCTCGGCGGCATCCACCCCGATATAATAAGGCGGCGGATAACGCCTGACGGGCTCGCGAGCATCACGAGCGAAGACGGGGCGGACGCAGAAGTCTTTCCGATATCCTCTGTCAAATATATCTGCTCCAAGTCCGGCATCTCCATGGAGATAGTGCTGGGCGAATATAAGGCCGGATTTGAACAGTCCATTCTAAAAATGAAGCGCGACATCATCAATGCCGAACTGCTCTCACGGGCAGGCGAAACAGGCGGATAAGGAGGTCGATATAGTGGGTGCGATAAACTACAGGCTCAACCCGTTCACCGGCGCGATGAACGCGGTGCTGATAACCAACGAAGAACACATAATCCCATCTGTCTCGCCGTACTGGGTGCGGCTAAACGAAGTTCCGCTAAAGGAGTCGCCTTCGTCGATGAAGGTATACCTTTTCGCCGGCAGCTCGTTCGTGCAGATGAGCGAAGTCGCGGCGCAGCCCGCCAGCGGCCAGTTTTGGCCGGACTATTCTGCGGCGCCTGGCGGCGATACGGAATGGAACACCGGCTTGCTGCTCTTTTCTTCCGCTCAGGCCGGCATGAGGATCCGCGTCAACTACAAAGGCACGGGAATGCTGGTAGCCGCGGAAAGCGAGGAAAAAATGCACGGCGTCGCGCGCTTTGACACTCCTGG
>CAKSWL010000104.1 GCA_934511335.1 uncultured Cloacibacillus sp.
TTTTCGACGAACTCGGCGCTGAAGTCGAGCGCTGGAGCCTGCGCCGCAAGGGCTGCGATGAGGAGCGCCGCCGCGGCGAGAATCGTTGTCTTTTTCAGTTTCATGCCGTACCTCGCTTTACTTTTTTGCTTCGCCGCGCCTCCTAAAGCGGCGGCGGTTCTTCTGATATTATATAGTCATATGGCCGCCTGTGTCATCATGAAGCGATAACAAATTTTGAGGCGCCGGTGATGTTTTGCTTTATGTCTTTTTGAGCGCCGCCGCCTGTTTTTGCGGGGGGCGGCACGGCCTTCCTGCCGCGGGGGAGGGCAAAGCGCGCCCTCTTGTTTGTTTTCAAGAGGGCGCTTGCTTTTTGCCGAAAGATATTATTTTTTGCCGGGCGCGTTAGAACGCGGGGACGATGCCCTTCGGTACGAGGTTCTTGTTGATGTAGTCTTTGACTTCCTTGGAGTTGGCGGCTTTGGCGAGCGCCTTTACCGCCGGGGTGTTCTTCTCCGCGCCGCGCACGACGAGGACGTTCGCGTAGGGCGAGTCTTTGCCCTCGATCACGATGGCGTCTTTAGCGGGGATGAGCCCCGCCTCGACCGCGAAATTTGTGTTGATGACGGCGGCGTCGACATCCTGGAGCGTGCGGGGGAGCTGTGCTGCGTCAAGTTCGCGGATTTTGAGGTTCTTCGGGTTCTCGGTGATGTCTTTCGCGGTGACGAGCTCGCCGGCCTTGACCTTGACGAGGCCGCTCTTCTCAAGCAGGCGCAGCGCGCGGGCGCAGTTCGTCGCGTCGTTGGGGATGGCGACCTGCGCGCCCTTCTTGAGTTCGTCGAGCTTCGTTATCTTCTTGGAGTAGAGTCCGAGCGGTTCGATGTGGATCTTCGCGACCCAGGCGAGGTCGTAGCCCTTTTCTTTGTTGGTGTTTTCCAGATAGGGGACGTGCTGGAAGAAGTTCGCGTCGAGGGCCTTTTCCGCGAGCGCGGTGTTCGGCGTCACATAGTCGGTGAATTCGACGATTTTAAGGTCGTAACCATCCTTTGCGACGAGCTGTTTGACGACGTTGATGATGTCTTTGTGCGGGAAGGGGGTGACTCCCACTTTGATCTCTTTGCCGGCGGCTGAGGCCGCGGCGGGGATGATGAGCGCTGCGAGCAGTGCGAGTGCGATTTTTTTCATCTTTTACCTCTCCTTTTGATTTTTCATGTTAATTGTCATGCAAGGCTCCTGTGCGCGTGGTGCTGAGGGTCATCTCATATTCTATCCGGCGCCACCTCCGTTATCTGATCTTCTCATAGATGTAGTTGCCGGCATACTGAATCACCTGAACGATCACGATGAGGATCGCTACGGAGTAGACCATGACGTCCGTCTGGAAACGGTTGTAGCCGTACTTTATCGCCAGGTCGCCGAGTCCGCCGCCGCCGACGACTCCCGCCATCGCGGAGTAGCCGAGGAGGTTGATCGCGACGATCGCCCAGTTGAGGACGATCGCGGGCATCGCCTCTTTGATCATCACGCCGAAGATTATCTGCCGTGTGGAGGCCCCGAAAGATTTCGCCGCCTCTACTACGCCGCGGTCGACCTCAAGCAGGCTGCCCTCCATGAGGCGCGCGACGAAGGGCGTCGCTGCGATCGTCAGCGGCACTATCGAGGCGGTGCTGCCGATCGAGGTGCCGGCGATGATGCGCGTCAGCGGGATGATTGCGATCAGCAGGATGATGAAGGGGAAGGAGCGCAGCAGGTTCACCGCCACGTCCAGCACGCCGTAGACGGTCTTGTTCGGCTTCAGTCCGTTGGGGCCCGTTATTATCATCAAGATCGCCACGCCCGAGCCGAACACCCCCGAAAAGAAGGTGGAGACGACCACCATGTATAGAGTTTCCCAAAGCGCCGCTAACAGCTCACTGCCCATTTTTCATTACCTCCCAGTACATCTTGTTTTCTCCAAGCCACTTTTCGATGTTTGCTACGTCCTTGTCGGCGACGTTGATGATGAGGAAGCCCATCACCGTCTCGCGGTATTTTTCGATGCGCCCGCCGACGATGGAGAAGTTTATATTTAGGTCGCGCGCCATATTCGTGATAATACTGTCGTTGGCGACTTCGCGCGGGAACATCAGGCGGATGTTGGTGCCGGAGGGGATGACGGCGTAATCGTCGGTGATGAGCTTGCGCAGCTCCTCGCCGGGGGCGAGGAAGAGTTTGTCCGTCTCGCCGGAGGCGACGATTTTGCCGCCGTCTAAGATGATGACCTTGTTGCAGATCATCTTCACGACCTCCATCTGGTGCGTGACGACGACGATCGTGACGTTGAGCTTTTTGTTGATGTCCATCAGCAGCTCAAGTATTGAGATCGTCGTCTTGGGGTCAAGCGCCGAGGTGGCTTCGTCGCAGAGCAGGATCTCGGGGTTCAGCGCCAGCGCCCGCGCGATACCGACGCGCTGCTTCTGTCCGCCGCTTAGGTTGCGCACCTTCTCGTGTTTTTTGCCCGTGAGGCCGACCAGTTCGAGCAGCTCGTTCACCCTCGACTCCGCCTCGTCTTTGGGGACGCCCCATACCTTGAGGGGGAAGAGGATGTTCTCGTAGACGTCCTTTCTGTTCATGAGATTGAAGTTCTGAAAGATCATCCCCATGTCGCGGCGCAGCCGCTTGAGCTCATTTTCGTCAAGGTCTTTCACCTCTTTGCCGCCGACGCGCACGCTGCCCTCCGTGTAGCCCTCCAGGCCGTTGAGGCAGCGCAGGAGCGTCGACTTTCCCGCTCCCGAGTGTCCGACGATGCCGAAGACGTCGCCCTTGTCCACTTCAAGGGAAATATCGGAGAGTACCTTATGTCCGCCGAAGTATTTTCCCAAATTGTTGATTTCGATCATCCTGATCCATCCTTTTGCGCAATTTATCTAAAACCGCAGAGACTTTACCTTCACAAAAAAAGACCGAGCCCGTAAGGCCCGGTCTTATGATTTTACGCGCGCGGCGCTCTAGGCGTCCGGCAAATCACAAGAGGAGCCCTGAGAGTACATGCACATCATCATGTTGTTCGCAAAATAGCCGGTAATGAATCTCATCGATGCTCCTCCATCCTCAAATATTGACAACATTGTAGTAATGAACGGCTTGATTGTCAACCCTGTCAAAGAATCAATCCGCCGGCCGCACCCACAGGTAAAAGATCGCCTCCGTGCCCTCCACCGCTCGTCCGCGGCTGTCGAAGGCCCCGGCGGTGACGGTGTAGAGGTTTTTGCCGGGGGCGGGGGGCAGATTTATTTTGTGGCGAAACTCATAGATCGAAGGCGAGGCCCATTTCTCGCCGCGCGGGTCGTAATAGCGGTCAAGACCCGTGGGAAGCTCAGTCTCTAAGACCGCGCCGCGGCTTTTTTCCTCGAAGCGGTAACGGATCTTCGCAATACGGTTCGTCATCGTATAGGTGCCGTCTCCATTCGGCTCCACCTCGGAGAGCGGCGGCTGTATCGGCGGCACGACGCCGTAGAGCGTCACCGTCTCGCCCGGGGCGGCGGCCACGGAGTCGTAAATGTTCCAGTCGACGCGGCCCGCGTTTTCCGTGGGGAAATATTTTTCCGGCCGCGCGCCGAGCTCCGCGCGTGTGAAACGCAGCCGTTCGCCCTCGGCGAGACGCGTCAGCTTGCCCTCCTTCACCCGCTCGCCGTCCCAAGCGGTATATTTCAGCGCGGGTTCGCCCGTGTCATAACAGTAAAACCAGACTTCGTCGTCACGGAACAGACGTCCTTCGAAAGCGATGCGTCCCAGCTCCACCTCCTGGGAGGCGCTGCGCTTCTCAGGAATGTTGTACAGCACGGCGTGGACGCGCCCCGAGGCATATTCGAGGCCGTCGTTGAGCCGCCAGCGCAGCGGTATCTCATAGGCGCCGAAGAGGCCGCGAAACCAGTAGCCGGGGAAGGGGTCTCTGTAGATACGAAAGCCCCGGGCGTGAGCGAACGCCGTCACCTTCTCTAGGTGCGCGGCGGGCGAAAAGCGCGCGAGCATTTTGTCCGGCACGGAGCCGAACATCACATCGACGTAACGCTCCGCCACCACCTTGCCGCTGGCGAGCGCGGAGACGACGACGCGGCAGTATTTCCATTCTAGGTCGTCCTGGTAGTGTTTCTTGTAGTCGCTGTCAAAATCCTTCGTGCAGCCGCCTTGGATCAGCGCGGCGTAGCCCTCCTCCGTCACCGCCGCCTTGAGCCGCGGGTCGTAGAAAGAATCAGGGTCGCCGTGGCGGTAGACGAGGTCCGGTGGCGGCGAAGTCATCAGTTCGTCGGGGGTGAGCTTCGTCCAGGGAGCCTTCCCCTCGTAGCGGAACCAGAGATCGCGGCGCGGAGTGAGTCCGCTTTCGCGGTCCACGCGGCTTTCGACTGTGCGCAGCGGGATTTTGATGCCGTCGCGCATCAGTCCCGTCTCCATCACCTCGACGCGAATATCGATAGGCAGATCGGCGGGCGATGTCCCCTCGCGGTCGATGCGCCCCGCTACGTAAAAATCGCGTCCCGATTCCAGCACCGTCTCGCGCGCTGAGGGTATATCGATGGATATCTTCACCGCTTCGGCGCGCGTAACGCCGGTTATGGAACAGAACAGCAGGAGTGTCAAGAAAAAGCCGCGCTTCATGGGGCGAACCGTCCTTTCGCAATACTTTGCTTAATTATAAGATATATATGGGCAAATCGGCGTGAAGAAGCGCCGATTTATCTTCGGCCTTCGGCGGACTGAAAGCGAGGCCCGCCGGCGGCCGGCTTGCCATAATTATCGATTTTGGGTATCCTTAAACTCATCATACTTGATGACCGGCGCTGACGGGAGCGTGTCGCGGATGTGGGAGTGTTGGATTTGGTTCAGGCTCACGACAACGTAATATATTATATCCTTCTCTTTCTCAAGGAGACGAACGGCCCCGCCGGCGCGGGGTCGGTGCGTCGTTTTTTGGAACAGAGGGGTTTTTCGATGGCCGAGGCGACGGTCGGCCGTCTTTTGCGCGATATGGACGGCGACGGCTATACGGAAAAGAGGAGCAATCAGGGGCGCGCCGTCTCCGCGAAGGGGGAGAGGCGGCTGCGCGAGCTGGAGGAGATGCGCTGGCACGACCGGTGGACGGAGGGCTTTTTAGACGTTTTTGAAAGGGCGGATAAAGATTATCTGCGGGAGCTCCTCGAAGCGCGCCTGCCGGTGGAGACCGCCGTCGCGCGTCTGGCGGCGCAGAGGGCGGCGCCGGAGGAGATCGAGACGCTGCGCGGCGTAGTGAGGGAGCAGGAGCGTCTTGCAAAAAGCGCCAGTCCCGTCTTTGCGCTCGACGACGAGTTTCACCGCACTCTCGCCGCCGCGAGCCACAATCAGGTCTTGGAGGCGGTCGTCGCGCTGCTCCGCAAGAAGGAAGAGTACGGGAGGGCCTTTGAGAGGATGCGACGCGACGCGGGGCATATTTACAACAGCGACCACCGGAAGATCTTCGAGGCCGTCGAAGCGCACGACCCCGAACTCGCGGAGCTGACGATGAAGCGGCATATCGCCAATCTTATCGCAAGCGTGCCGCGATGAAGGGCCGCGGCGCGAGGGGAGCTTTCCGTTCTCCCGGCCGCGTGTCTTGGCCGACGGGGGAGGCCGGCCTTTTTTAGTCGCGAGTCCTCTTTTTCTTTCATTTTCTGCCGATAAAAGATTTCTTCGCATATAATATTCTAAGGAAAAGGAGGTTGGCTGTGAGAAGATGAACAAGATCGGCAAATGGATAGTCTGGGCGCTGATAGCGGCCTTTCTGCTCGGTTTTCTGCCAACGATGATCGATACGCTGACTGATTTTTTTATCCTCACGGAGGATGGGCTCGGCGTGACGCAGCATTTCACGCGGACCTTAGAGGGGGCAATTGCCACGATCGAGAGTTATATGTGGCACATCATCATCGTTTATTCCATCGTCATCGCCTTCATCATCTTCATGGAGGGGCAGAATCCTGACCGGACGATCCTTTGGATGCTGGCGCTCATCTTCGTTCCCGTCTTCGGAGTCATCCTCTATCTGGTGCTTGGCCCGGACCTCCAGAGCATCCGCAATAAACGGCTTTTCCGCCCGGAGAAGAGATATAGTTTCGACCATTCTCCCTTCAAACGGGCGACGGAGGACCAGTTCCTCATCGGCCTGATGCTGCACGCCTGCAGCGGCGCGGGCCTGCTCGTGCGAAACCGCGTGAAGATCCTGATCAACGGAGACGAGACCTTTCCCGAGATCGAGGCGGCGCTTGCGGGCGCGGAGAAGTTTATCCACATGGAATTTTTTATCATCCGCGACGACGGCCTCGGACGCCGGATCGGCGGCCTGCTTGCGGCGGCGGCGCGGCGCGGGGTCAAGGTGCGCGTGCTCTACGACGCCGTCGGCAGCTGGAGCCTCAAGGCCGGTTTTGTGAAGGAGCTCGAGGAGGCCGGCGTCGAGTGCCGCTCTTTTATGCCAGTTTCTCTGCCGCTTTTTCGACGCAAGATGAATTTCCGCAACCACCGCAAGATCCTGGTGGTGGACCATAAGGTAGCGTTCACCGGAGGGCTGAATATCGGCGAGGAGTATGAGGGCAAGGGACATCTTGGCTTCTGGCGCGACACCTTCGTGCGGCTGGAGGGCGAGGCGGTGCCGGCGCTGCACCGGATATTCCTCCACGACTGGTGCGTGCGCTCCGCGGACGAACCGGCGGCGATCTGCGAGGCTCTTAACATCATGGCAAACGGCCTGCCGGTGCAGGAGGACTATTCCGATCTGCCGGTGGTTCCGATGCAGGTGGTGGATAGCGGCGTCGACAGCGTCTGGCATTCGATCGCCAAGGGTTATTACGGGATGATCTCCCGCGCGCAGAAGCGGGTCTGGGTGACCTCCCCCTATCTCGTGCCGGGGCCGGAGCTGATGAACGCGCTTATCGCCTCGTCGCTATCCGGCGTCGACGTGCGGGTGATGATGCCCTCGGTGAAGGACCATTTTCTCGTCTTCTGGGGCAGCCGCAGCAATATCGAGCCGCTGCTGCGCGCCGGCGTGCGGGTTTTTCAGTATCAGGACGGCTTCATCCACACGAAGTCCGTCGTCTCCGACAGCTGCATCGCCTCCGTCGGCACCTGCAACATGGACGTCCGCAGCCTCGACA
>CAKSWL010000105.1 GCA_934511335.1 uncultured Cloacibacillus sp.
ACGCAAGCGAGCGTATCTTCTTGCTCTTGGGTTTCCCGCCTTTGGCCTTTGAGAAGTGAGTACAGTCAGGCGAAGCCCAAAGCATACCGACCGGACGGCCGGCGCAGACTTCGACGGGGTCAACTTCCCAGACGTCGGTTTGGTAGTGCTTTGTCCCGGGGTGGTTGGCCATGTGCATAGCGATCGCTTCCGCGCTGTGATTTACGGCAACGTCAGGAGAAAAGCCCATCGCCATCTCAAAGCCGCACGAAGTGCCGCCGCCGCCCGCAAAAAGGTCTACGTATATGTCCATAGGGCCGATCATTCCCTTACCCATCCTTTCTCAGCCGCCAGCTCGTCAAGCGCGGTCTGTGCTTCCTCGGCTGTCTTGTAGCCGTTGGCGAACTGCTTTGCCGTGTCCACACGGCGCATTTTCTCGTCGTAGATGCCATATCCGGCGGTGTTCTTTTTTGTTGATACGCTGTATAAAATATTCGTGATTCTTGTCGTCGTAATACGTATATCTGTTACCGCTCATTTTCCTTCTGCTCTTTCTCGCACTCCCTGACCCTCTGCGGAATGCTACCGCCTAAGTCAAGCCCGTATTTGCGGCACCTGTAGTGCCAGAGCGCGCCCAGCACAAGATATGGACAATTCAGAGGACAATTCATTTTCTTCTTTCTCCCAGGAACAACCTTGTAAGTATCGCCCCGGCCTCGCCTTTGGTCATATCGGTCGTGTCATAATCCGGTAAAAACCGCTTGACCATCTCTATCTGCTTCTCCGTTGCGCTGTATTCTCCCCATCTGCGGGCAATATTCCTGTCCCACAGGCTGCGCTTGTCCTCGTGGAGATCACAGAGCGCCTTGTATACTTCATCGAGCGCCCTCTGATACGGCACCTTCCGGCCCTGCCAAAACACGCGCCCCAGCTTATCCGGCGCCGGAAGCCGGAACTTCGGACGGCCCAGCAGAAGATCTCCGGAAGCTGTCCTGAACCAGTTGACGCCGTGAAGGTTATATTTTTTGCCCCGCGCCCACAGGTCCACGATCTGGGCGTTGCGGATCCAGTACTTGGGCGTGTCCATTACACGCCCTACCGCGTCCGGGATATCGAAAATATCTTCCTCTGCTATCTTTTCGGCGTCTTCCTTATCCAGCAGGGAAGCGTCCATGCCGATAAGTGAAGGGGCCGTGCAGAGGGACAGCGCGGACGCCCCGACACAATCTATCAGCGTCATGTGGTCCTTGCCGGGGTAAAGCCGGCATCCGCGCCCGACCATCTGCGTATAGAGCGATATGTTCTTTGTGGGCCTTGCTATGATCACAGTCTCTGTGCAGGGGAGATCCGTACCTTCCGTGAATATCATGCAGTTGACTATGCAGCGGATATATCCGTGGGTGTATCTGTACAGCGTTTCGCTCCGGTCCTGGCCGCCGATCACCACGGCGCTTCCGGGTATCTCCCTTGCTATCGCCTTCGCGTGCTCCACGGATACGGCGAAAATCAGCGTCTGGCCTTTTGCATACTTCTGATAGGCTTCTGCTATGGCTTTATTTGCCGATGAGATGTTTACGGCCTTTTCAAGCTCATCCGCAGCGTAATCACCGAGGCGGCTTGATACTCCGCGCAGGTCATAGCCGACATCGCAGCGGATGCAGTGTATATCCGACAGATACCCGTTCTTTATGCCCCATTCGAGATCACGTTCGAAGATGATGTCGCTGAAGATATCTTCAAGCCCTATCCCGTCGCCCCTGTTCGGTGTGGCGGTGAAGCCGAGCGTCAGCCTCGGCCTGAAATAATCGAGTATCCTGCGGTATGACGGCGCCGCCGCGTGATGCGCTTCGTCAACAATGATCATGTCGAAGGCGTCAGGGGTGAAATTCCTCAGACGCCGGACAAGCGACTGCACGGAAGCGGAAACGACGTCTTCCCCGTGGCTGCGGTATGACGCACGCTCAACCCCTACCGAGACGCCGGCAAAATACTTTACCGGCTGATGGACAAGCTCATCCCTGTGGGAGAGTATCAGCACGCGTCCCCGCCTGGGGATGTTCGCGAAAGTCACGGTCTTCCCCAAGCCGGTGGCCATCTGCACGAGGTATGATCCCCTCTCGGGAAGCGCCTCTATACACTCTCTTTGATATGGTCGAAGTTCCATCAGAACGGCAGATCTACGTCGCCGCCAAACTCGGCGCGCATACTCATCGAATTACCCGCCGGCGCCGGAGAAATACCACTGTCCTCCGGCTCCGTCCAAGGAGCCAGACCCTCCTGCCGCTTCCGCGTAAGGAAATAACTAACGGCGTTCTGCATCTCGCCCCTCTCCTTATTCATCTCCTGCCTTACCCGCGCGGCCCCAACCTTCCCGCGCCAATTCAGCACATTCATATCGCCCACTTTAAGATTGAAACTTTCCCAAACCTCGCCGAGCTTTTGATTCGTCATCTGCTTCTTTTCCGAAAACTTAGCGTCCCCCACCTGCGGAAACACAATATAAAACCACAGCTTGTTTTTCTTGCCGGAAACGGAAATGGTAAGCTTTATCATTTCGTTACCGGCCTTGCTTGTGGTCTCTTCGGCCTCCTCAATCCGCACCCGGTAATCGCCCGGTGGTATCGGCATAAAATGCCCGTCAGGGTTATAATCCTTCGCGTCGTAATTCCAATTAAGCATCCTTCTTCTCCTCCTGAACAAGCAAACTCTCCGGCGTACAAAACTGCCGCTTAAAAAACCTATCCTTAGCCACAAGCGTAGCCTGCGCCTCCAGCCGGATATATCGATTAGCGTCCTTCGGGGAAATAACAACCTCGCCGACAATATCGCAAAGCCCGCAAATATTCTCCGCAGTCTTCCCGCTCATCATCGGCCGTGTCTGCGTGAACTTCGTACCGTCCACCGCCACAACCTCCTTATACTCCTCCCAGGCCGTCAGCACGATATTCGCCGGCAAAACTCGCAGCCGCCGGCACGTATCCACCATCTTGAACTGTACCTGATTATAATGAGCCAACTCCGGCGCGCCGCCGTTCTTCCCCGTGCGCCCCAAAAACGTCAGCAGCCCGCGTTCAAGCTCCGAAAGCGAATCCAGACAGACATTGTCATAGACACACTCCTTCTCCAACTCACCCAGAACATCCTTCATATTCTTCATCTCAGGGTCAAGCCGAACTATATCCACGCGCTCATTTCCCATCAACACATCAGCGCCGCGGTCAACGTCAATAATCAGAGTACGCCCGGGTAAAGCCCCCAGCGCCGTAGTCTTCCCCGTCCCCGGTGCGCCATACAACAACACCGTTTGACGCCTCAGCTTCAAATCCTTACCATTCAAAATTTCCATTAATCTCCTCACACTGCCTTTCCTTCCTCACAAACCCCACCAGACACTCCGGATCATAATCCTGGCATATGCTTTGGTAGGCGCACGGCACAATCGAACAACAGCTCGGATTCCGGTAAAAAACCTTCCGTCCCTGCTGCAAACTTCGGCCTAAATAAACCATCTCCCGCTTAAAATCCTCGATCTCCTGCGCAGCGCGCACCACCGTGAAACAATCCACCTTCTCGGCGTCGAACCATGCGCGCTGTCGCGCCAACAACTCCCGCTCCTGCGCCTCCGGGTCCACCTCCAGCTTCTTAGAGACCGCCAACCTCGGCTTTGCGCAAACCGTATAAACAATCCGATTCACCGGCTCCCCGCGCAAAAGCGAAAGCGCCAGAAGATAACAGGAAACCTGATCATCGAGAAACAGCCGCGCGCGATACCTCTCATCCGGCTTAGTCGAACTGCTCTTATGCTCGATCGGCGTCCCGTCCCCGCAAAGCGCGTCCATCTTTCCCTTCAAATAAATCCCCGGCGCCAGCCTCACGCGAAACTCCTTCTCAACATCCCGCACATCCCAATTACGCCACGGGATAAACCTGTCAAAAGCCTCTGCCATCGCCGAAGGCAAATCCACGACATCAAAAGACTCGCCCCTAAGCAGCTTCTCCAGATACTCGTGATAAGACGAGCCAGTGACCAGCGCCTCGGCAGACTCGGCCGGCTTCAGACACTCGACATACTCAAAAAAATACCTCTTCGGACAAGACTTAAAACTTCTTACCATCGACGCCGTAAGCTCAATCATCAGAAACCGGCCTCCTACCCGTAAAAATCGTCTTCGGCGTATCCTCGGCCAACAAATCAATACATGAGCGCGTGGGATCAGCCCACGACTTACCCAGACACGAAATCAGGTCATACCAATCAACCGTATCAGGCTCACAAATCTCGCCGGACGGATCAATCTTCCTCAACTCGCGGTACATCAGAGCCGTAACCTGCGGCGCGCTCAAATCATTTACAGTCCTCGCGAAAAACTCCACCATATACCAATAACAGCAAGCCCCCTTCTGATACAAAACCTCCTGCCACTTCACAGGCACACGAGAAGTCCTTGCCAGCCTCTTCTTCTTGTCACGAGTGGAAAAATTTACGACAAAAAGAATCTTATCCGGGTCCAGATGCTTCAACTCATCATACTTCTGCACCAGCGACACCGCCGTATCCCTTATCGTCGAAGAAGCGATCTTATAATTGAACTCTGCGTCAGACATGATATAATCCTCCTAGAATGTCCTACATTCTTTAACATTGGGGTCCTTCGGTTGCCGCCGAAGGGCTCTTCTCATTTGCCAGCCTCGCCAGATCAAGCCCGATCCAGAAAAGCCGTCTCGCCATAAACAAATCAGACTCGCGCCCCTCCGCTGCAAAAGCGTTCAGCGCGTCCCGCACACAATTCGACAACTCCGAAACCTTGACCTTGACGATCGCCCTCTTCACTGCATCCATCCCTGCTTCCTCCCCTCCGCCTCGGCGCCGACCTCGCCGAGCTCCACATCGACATTCGTAAAACTCACCAAATACCCGCCGTTCACACTTCGAAACAAAAAATGCGTACACCGGCAGCCGCCGACCTCCTTCTCAAACCGGAACCCAAACCCGCCGACCTGAATCACCTCCTCAACTCCCGGCTTCTGCTTTCTGCGTTTCCTTCCCAAAACCAGCCCTCCTTCTCGGCAATTCGTCGATCCATCGGTCCAAATCCTCGATCGCATAACGTATATGCCCGCCGATCTGAACATAATCAGGCCCTTGGGCCTTTACACCGTCCGAGCGCGACAGACGCAAAAACGCACAGCTCTTGCCGATATAACGCGCGGACTCCTCCTCATTCAGCAATCTCGGCCGCGGCCCCATAAGCTCCCGAACCTTTTCCGCCAAATCCTCCAAACAACAAAGAATCAGTTCAAGCCCATTCTCGTCTTCCACCATACCCACAACCCTTCCGTCCAAGGATAATGCCTGTCAGTAATGCGAGCACTACGCACAGCGGACACCCTCCCAATACCTTGAACAGCCACTCCGCCCGCTGCGCAATCGGTCTCCAGCGCGCCGGATACCTGCATCCATGAATACCCGCCAAAAATGGCCCTTTCAATCTCCGCATACCTTTCTGCAACTATTTCATACAGCCCCTTGAGATTCTTCGTGCTTCTATGAAGCTTTGGTGCACGAATGGGCTCTACGGAACCAAGGACTTCGTATAGACTCATCTGATTTCCACCTTTCTTTTTCTACCTCTAACTGTTCGGTCTACCTTCGCGACCTCAACCTCTCTAACACAGGTCTAATAATTGAGAAACTTCAGGCAGACTCGATCGATCAGGTGAAACGCTTCCTGGAACAAACACTGAGAACTGTTCGTAGTTGATAGCCATAGCCCCCAGAAGAAGAACCAAATCTTTTCTCGAAAGCCCCTTTTCTTCGACAAGATCGAGCCATTCTTTCTTGGTCTTGTCGTCCTTTGTTATCCACTTAAAACGCCGCATATCCCCAAACTTCTGGCGCTGATACCCTTCAATGTCCATGTCCTGTTCCCCTACCTTTCGTCCGTACACGAGTTCTTTTCCATCTGCTCAAGACCAAGACGTATCAAATCACAATAAAGCGCAGAGTGTGATTTATCGTAATAGCACTCTTTCTTAATCTTCCTCAATTTGTCGGCAATATCATCTGGTACTGTAATCATGAAACGCTTCTGAGAAGTCATTTTTTCTTCACCTCCTTTTGGGTGTAACACCCCAACACCTTTCAAGCAAAAGTATAGTGTTAGGGTGTTGCACTGTCAAGAGCCAAATTTTAGTGATACATTAGTGATACACTTGCATAGGTGATAAAGTGCTGTATAATATGCACCATAAGGGGAGGTGCATAGATATGCCAACTGAAAAACCGAGAATCATGATAACTTTAGATGATGACCTTTTTCAGCAAATAGAAGACATCCGTTATAAAAACCGGATTCCAAGTAGGTCACAGGCAACGCTAAATCTATTAGAGCTTGGTATTAAAGCCATGCTTGAGCAGCAAGAATCCCGCCAAGATGAAGAATCCTAGCAACACCGCAGGGGAGATGCTACGCAAAAGCATCTCCCCTGCTTTTACGTATGTGGTGAAGTGATGTATAATTACTTACGTTATATTTATTGCTCGTAATATTATCATTATGATTACTATATGTCAATGCTTTTTTTATAAATATACATATCGACAAACATCGTAAGCGAGGAATGACAGAAAAATAATGTTTGATGATTTGTTTGGAATATTCCTAGTTATTTTCATTCCTATACTTATTATTTACGGCATTATTGATGCAACATGTAGATATTGTTATAAAAATCTATCAACAAAAACGGCTAAAGAATATTATCATAACGCATTAACTAAGAACGAGCTTGAATTAAAAAATGAATACGCTAATAAAAAGGCTGAATATAATCAAAAGTTAAGAGAATGGATAAAAGAACCTTTAAAATCATTTCCTCAATTCGCTGAAATGATAAGTGATTATATATATTTAATGGACTTAGATGATGCCGTATATTTAAGAAACAAAACAAGGCCCGCTATAAAAGGCTCAAAAAAAGTCGAAGAACTATCCGCAGAAAAAAAGGTATTGATGAAAAAGGCAAAGGAACTTGAATATAAACTCTCCTACTACGAATCAATGTTCCCTGATTTACCTGATTACGCTGAATACCCC
>CAKSWL010000106.1 GCA_934511335.1 uncultured Cloacibacillus sp.
ATATAAAAACGGGCGGCCGTCAGCCGAAGGCCGCCCGCCGCCGCTATATATTTATCCGCGCCCGTCAGCGCGTCAATCCCGCCGCCACCGCCCAGGCCGCGGCGAGCGAGTGCAGGCAGGGAGTGCCGGCGGCGCAGGCCTGTTTTCTGATCATCGCCCCGTCCGCCATGTGACGCTCGTTGCCTCCGGGAATGTTCAGCACCAGGTCCCATTCGCCCGCGCGCAGGCGGCGCACCAGCTCGCCGCGCTCGACGCGGTTTGCCTCGACGCCCCACTTTTTCAGATAGGCGGCGGTGCCTTCGGTGGCGTCTACCTCCCAGCCAAGCATCTTATACTGCGAGGCGACGGGCATCGCCTCAGCCTTTTCGCTGTCCGCGATACTCATCAGGATGCGCCCCGTCGCGGGCGGCAGCCAGCCCGCCCCCTTAAGGCCGTCCATAATCGCGTCAGCTAAGTTGTCCGCCACTCCAAGGCTCTCGCCGGTGGACATCATCCGCGGCCCGAGCTTGGGGTCCAGCCCCGGCAGCTTGTCGTTGGAAAAGACCGGGACCTTGACGCTCCACTGTCCCGTCTCAGGATAGAGGCCAGTGCCGTAGGGCATCTCACGAAGCCTCTCGCCGAGCGCTATCCCCACCGCCATGTCGATGACGGGCAGCTTCGATATTTTGCTGACGATCGGCACCGTGCGGCTCGCGCGCGGGTTGGCCTCGATGATCCAGAAGACGCCGCCGCGCAGTACGAACTGGATGTTCAAAAGCCCGTGTATGTCAAGCTCCTTTGAGATCACCTTGACAAATTTCAACACCTCGTTCTGCTGTTCTTTCGTGAGCGAACAGCTCGGGAAGACGGCGATCGAGTCTCCCGAATGTATCCCCGAGGGGTCTATATGCTCGATTATCCCAGGAATGAGGACGTCCTCTCCGTCGCAGATCGCGTCGCATTCAAATTCGCGCCCCACGAGAAACTGGTCCACCATCACCTTCTGCCCCGGAACCGCTTCAAAGGCCTCCTGAAGGACCTCGACAAGGGCCTCTTCTCCGCAGACGACCTTCATCGCGACGCCGCCGATGACGAAGCTCGGACGCACCATGAGCGGATAGCCGAGGCTGCGTCCGACCTCCTCAGCCTCTTCGACCGAGGCGACGTCGACGCCCTTTGGCTCGGGCACGCCGATCTTGGTAAGCAGCCGCGAGAATTTCCCGCGGTCCTCCGCCGCGTCGATCACCTCCGCGCCGGGACCGAAGAGCTTGATTCCCTCCTGCGCAAGATCAAGACCAAGGCGCAGAGAGGTCTGACCGCCGAAGCAGGCGAAGACGCCCGCCGCCTCCTCGCGCCGGAGCACCGGCAGCACGTCGTCGACGGTCAGCGGCTCAAGGTAGAGGGCGTCGGAGATGTCGTGGTCTGTACTCACCGTTTCCGGGTTGACATTCATCATGATCGCGCGGATACCGCGGCGGCGCAGCGCCTCCACAGCCTTGACGCAGCAGTAGTCGAACTCCACGCCCTGGGCGATGCGGATCGCACCGGAGCCGATGACGGCAATGCCGCCGCTGTGGCGCTCATAGGGGTCGTCCTTCATACCGCTCACGCCGTAGTAATAGCTGGAGCCAGAGGGGAATTCACCGGCACAGCCGTCGACTTCGCGGTAACCCGCAGTGTAGTCCTCTTCCACAAGCCGTCTGCGCACCTCGTCCTTCGAAATATCGGCGGCAAGCGCGATCTGACTGACGGAGAACCCCCTCTTCGCGGCGCTTACGATGTTACCGTTTACCGCGCCGTCCTCCTCAAGGTACTTTTCCGCCAGCTGTATCGCGTTGAGCTGCTCGATAAAGTAACGGCGGATATGCGTACGGCGCGCCATCTCCTCCACCGTCGCCGAATTGCGGCGCAGCAGCTCCGTGATCGCCTCCAGGCGCAGATTCGTCGGGGTATTCACCTGTTCCCATAGCCGCCGCGTCTCCCAGCCGCGCATCTTCCGGTCCGGGATGGCATGTCCGCGTGAGAGCGAGCGATATGCCTTGACCAGCCCCTGCGCGAAATTCGCGGCAAGGGCCAGCACCTCCCCTGTGGCCTTCATGCGCGGCCCCAGCGAAGGGTCCGCCTGAGGGAAGGTGTCGAAGGGCCAGGAGGGGACTTTGACGGCGACATAGTCGAGCGCCGGCTCTGAGAGGGCGCTGCCCGCCCCCGTCACGGGGTTGGCCATCTCCGTCAGGTTGAGGCCGAGGGCGATCTTCGCCGCCATACGGGCGATCGGGTAGCCGGTGGCCTTGCTCGCAAGGGCGCTGGAACGGCTCGCGCGCGGGTTTACCTCAATGACGTAGTATTCGCCGCCGTCGGGGGCTAAGGCGAACTGCACGTTGCAGGCTCCGCGGATATCAAGCACGTCGACGATTTTGAGCGCCGCCGTGCGTATCATCTGCCATTCTTTATCAGTGAGGGTAAGCACCGGCGAGACGACGATCGAGTCTCCCGTGTGGACCCCCATCGGGTCAATATTCTCCATGCCGCATACGGCGAGGGCGTTGCCTGCGTTGTCGCGCACCACCTCAACCTCGATCTCGTGCCAGCCCTCAAGGTAGCACTCGATGAGGGCGCGACCTACGGGAGAGGCGGCTAGCGCGTCCTCCGTCTGTACGACGAAGCTCTCGATGTTGCGCACTACCGAATTCCCCGAGCCTCCTAGAGTGAAGTCGGGACGCAGGATCAGCGGCAGCGGCGTGTGAAGCGCAAACTCCTGTGCCTCGGCGACCGAAGAGATGCCGCGGCTTGCGATGATCGGCTGGCAGGCCTCGATCATCGCCTTGCGGAAGGGCTCGCGCGCCTCCGCGCGCTCTATCGACTCCGGCTGCGTGCCGAGGACGCGGCATTTATAGCGCCGCCACATGCCGAGCTTTTCGCATTCCATGCAGAGGTTGAGTCCCGTCTGCCCGCCGAGCGTCGCGACGACGCCGTCCGGGCGGTGTTCCCTGAGGATGCTCTCCACCACATAGGGGAGGAGCGGCCGGATATAAACGTGGTCCGCGACGGAATTGTCCGTCTGGATCGTCGCGGGATTGCTGTTGAGCAGGATGACGCTGCAGCCCTCCTCTTTCAGCGCGCGGCAGGCCTGCGTGCCGGCGTAGTCAAACTCTGCGGCCTGTCCGATCTTGATCGGACCGGAGCCCAAAACCAGGACCTTTTTTATCGTCGTGTCTCTCATCGTATTTCACCTATCTCCCTTTCGCGGCCTGCATGCGGATTATGAAGTTATCGAAAATATATGAGGCATCCTCCGGCCCCGGCGACGCCTCGGGGTGAAACTGTACCGAAAGCGCGTCACAGCGCCGGTGGCGCAGCCCCTCCACCGTGCCGTCCCCAAGATGGCTGTAGGCCACCTCAAGGTCCGTCCCCTCCAAAGTGCCTCCGTCCACGGCGTACTGGTGGTTTTGGCTCGTGAGTATACCGCGCCCCGTAGCGCATTCAAGCACCGGCTGGTTCGCCCCGCGATGGCCGAAAGAAAGCTTTTTCGTCTTCGCCCCGCAGGCGCGCGCGAGAAGTTGATTGCCGAGACAGACGCCGAGCAGCGGCTTGGCGCCGAGCATCTTCGCGATCTCTCCCGCCTCGAAATCGAGTACCGCGGGATTTCCGGGCCCGTTGCTCAACAGTATCCCGTCCGCCCCGGAAGCAAGGACCTCGGCGGCGGCGGTGTCGTTCGGGAAGCGTATCACGCGGCAGCCGCGGCGTACCATGCTGCGGATGATATTCTCCTTGACGCCGTAGTCCATCAACGCGACGGTCAGCTCGCCGTCGCCGTATATCTCTTTTTCTTTACAAGAGGCCTCCGAGACAAGCGTATCCGGCAACTCTTTCAGCTCCGGCAGACGGGGATCCGTGTCGATGCGCCCCATCAGCGAACCATATTCGCGGATCTTCAATATCAGCTGCCTCGTATCGATATCGGAGATTAACGGACAGCCCTTCTCCCTCATCCAGGAGCTCAGGCTTTCAAAACGCCCCTTTTCCGTCTCGTCGAGGCTGGTCATAAGAGCTGCGCGCGCCCATACTCGCCGCCCCTCGAGATTTTCCCTGTCCACTCCGTATATGCCTACGGGCGGAAAGGCAAAAATAATGATCTGCCCGTTGTAAGAGGGGTCCGTCAGTGTCTGCGGATAGCCGCAGGCGGCTGTGGTAAAGACGACCTCCCCCTCCACGGGGGTCTTGATATCTCCGTTGCCTGGCCATACCGAGCCATCGTTCAGCGTCAAGTAAATTCTCTTTTTCATCGGTCGCGCACTCCTTCATTGTTCTATAAACAAAATAAACCTGAATATATGTTTTGTTTAATTGTCGATTTTATCAATCGTTCAAAGTTCCAGAGTATTATAGCCCTAAAACGCGATACGTCAAGTCCCTTAGAAGATATTTTCACCGGTGATAATAACTGTTCAAGCGGTTGCATATTTTTTATTGCCGGGGCTCGGCCCAGCGGCGGGAGGAAAAGCGGCGCAAAAAGAGATAAAATAGGGCGAACAAGAGTGAAGGAGAATAGCAGAAAATGAAATACAGCTTCGGTCCGGTTATAAATGACGGCTCACGCATCCTGATACTCGGTTCGCTTCCGGGAGAGAGGTCGCTGGCGATGAGCCGCTATTACGCGCATCCGCAGAACCATTTCTGGAAGATACTTTACGCCGTCTTCGGCGAGACGATGCCCGCGTCGTTTGAAGAGCGCTACGACTTTATCCTGCGCCGCCGTCTCGCGCTGTGGGACACGATAAAGCGCGCGCGCCGCGACGGCAGCCTTGACGGCAAGATCAGAGACGAGGAGCCTAACGACATCCCCTCGCTGCTCGCGGCCCATCCCAGCCTCTCGCTGATCCTCTTCAACGGCGCCTGCTCTTTTGCGAAGTATAAAAAATATTTCGGCGAACCGCCCATCCCCTATCAAAAAATGCTCTCGACAAGCCCCGCCTGCGCCGGAAGGGACGAAGAGCGCTACCTGATGTGGGAGGAGGCGCTGCGCCAGGGAACCGGACGCTGACGCCGCGGCGACATTTTTCGCGGGCGGCTCTTATCCCGCCGTCAGCCTTGCGGGAACCGCTGCCAGAGATGTCCCCTTATCAAAAAAGGGCGGAGTTCTTTGCCACAAAAAAAGCCGGAGCGAGGCTCCGGCTTTTTTACATCATCGCTTGGTGCTTGATTACTTTTTGAATACTTCCTTCGCCGCCTTGCGGGAGATATCGATTCCGAGCTGCAGGTCGTCGAGGGGTACGTTGAGCGCCGGGCGGAAGCGGACGGTATTGCTGCCGCAGCCGAGGATGAGCATATTGTTCTTGTGGCACTCCTTGAGGAAGGCGTCGCGAAGCTCAGGGCAGCAGATGTCGTAAGCGCACATAAGCCCCTATCCGCGAACGTTGCGGATATATCCGGGGAACTCCGCTTCAAGTTCTTTAAGTCCGGCGTAGAGCGCGGGCCCGGCGACGTTGCTGACATAGTCAAGAACTTTGTCGTCACGGTAGATCTCGAGGTATTTCTGGGCGCGGACCATGTCCACGACCGTGCCGCCCCAAGTCGAGTTGATGCGGCTGGAGACCTTGAAGCAGTTGTTTTCCACTTCGTCTACGCGCGGGCCAGCGACGAGCCCGCAGATCTGAGCCTTCTTGCCGAAGGAGAAAAGGTCCGGTTTGACGGGGGCGTGATGCTCCCAAGCCCACATCTTGCCGGTAATGCCCATGCCGCACTGGACTTCGTCGAAGATAAGGAGCATTTCGTTTTCGTCGCAGATCTGGCGCAGCTTCTGGAAGAACTCGGTGCGGAAGTGGTTGTCTCCGCCTTCGCCCTGAATCGTCTCGATGATGACCGCCGCGACGCCGTCGGGATCGTCCATCAGCACCTGCTTGATCTGTTTGAGCGCCTGCGCCTCAAGCCACTCTACCTCGCCGAGATGCTCTTCGAGCGGGAAGGATATCTTCGGGTTGATGATGCGCGGCCAGTCGGTGAACTTCGCGAAACGCTGGTGTTTGTTCGGGTCGTTCGTGTTGGTGACCGAGAGGGTGTAGCCTGAACGTCCGTGGAAAGCTTCGTTGAAGTGCATGATCTTCGTGCCCTTGCGTCCGTTGTAGGCTTCTCCGGGCGTGACTTTGCCCTTCTGCATCAGCTTCTGGATTTTCCAGTCCATAGCCACTTTGAAGGTGTTCTCTACCGCAAGCGTGCCGTAGTCGATGAAGAAAACGTGATTGTATCCTTCAGGAACGGCCACTTCGCCAAAGGTCTTGATAAATTCCGCCATCTCCTGAGTATAGATGTCCGAGTTGGCTACCTTGTTGATAGCGGCGCGGAATATCTTTTCCTTGAACTCGGGGTTGTCGAGTTTGGGGTGGTTCATTCCAAAGGGTGAAGAAGCGAAGAATGTGTAGAAATCAAGCCAGTCTCTGCCGCAGACAGAGTCTATTATGTGGCTTCCCTTTGACTGTTCCATATCAATGACAATATCAAACCCATCGCGAAGAAGGAGCTTTTCAATCGTTGAGAATACATCTTTCGGCGCTACTGAGCAATTTGACGGCATGTGAACAACCTCCTCGATTTTGTGTACCTCTTAGGGATAAGAGTTCATTTTGCGTATTTCCTACACATATAAGTTTACATTCGGCGGGTGATAAAATCAAGATTTAATTTCCAGAATACGATAGACAATTAAGAAATCTTTTTTTAGCTTCTAATATATAAACAGATAAAATATCTAAAAATTAGGCCTCTTTTGCCAGATCTATTTTTATAAAAGTTCTGTTCCGGGCAAAATCAAGAATCTTTTGAGTATTTTCGGCGAATAGTGTTTACTGTTATTCATTCCGGGGCAATGATCAGCATAATAATTCCAAATTTTTTTATCGCGCAGCATCGAAGGCCAAAAGGGAAAAAGGCGGCATTGGAGCGGCCTTACTTTGTAAATTTCACAACGCCGCGAGTTTAGCCCAAGAAAAACACAGTCGTAATTTTCCCGCTCTTTTATGCTGCATCGCCCCTCGCGGCGCGTCAGATATTCTTTTCTCAGGGTGATTTCATCAATCCCCAATTCACGCGCGATC
>CAKSWL010000107.1 GCA_934511335.1 uncultured Cloacibacillus sp.
CATGCTCGTTTAGAGCTGCTGGAAATAGGCCCTTATAGGGCCTGGACATACCACCGGCTATGCCGGTGGTACTGATTATATTTACCAAATATTTACTGCTTCTTCAACACGCCGCCCTCTACTCCTGAGGTGGCGAAGGCGCGGTAGCGGTTCAAGAAGGGGCTGTCTATTTCTTGAACGTGGGGGGCGAATTTTTGGCGGCGCTCTTCCAGCACCGCTTCGGAGACGAGCAGGTCAAGGCGTTTTTCGGGGATGTTAATGTATATTTCGTCGCCCTCCTCGACGAGGCCGATGGGGCCGCCGACCGCCGCTTCGGGCGAAACGTGGCCGATTGCCGCGCCGCGCGTCGCGCCGGAGAATCTGCCGTCGGTGATGAGCGCGACGGTGCCGCCTTTGCCCTGCCCCATGATCGCCGAGGTGGGGGCCAGCATTTCGCGCATTCCGGGGCCGCCCTTCGGACCCTCGTAGCGGATGACGACGACGTCGCCGTCGTTGATCTTGTTCGCCATGATTGCGGCGCTCGCCTCTTCTTCAGAGTCAAAAACGCGCGCCGGTCCGGTGTGTACGAGCATCTCCGGGGCGACCGCGGCCTGCTTGACGATCGCGCCAAGCGGTGCGAGCGTACCTTTCATGAAGGCCAGCCCTCCCTCTTTGTGGTGCGGGGCGTTCAGCGGCCGGATGACTTCCGAGTCGACGACTTTCGCGCCGGCGGCGTTTTCCGCCGTCGTCGCACCGGTAACGGTAATCGTCTCGCCGTTTATGAGGCCGGCTTCGAGCAGCTGCGCCATTAGCGCCTGTACGCCGCCCGCGCGCCAGAGATCCTCAATGTGGTGCGCGCCGCCGGGGCTCATCGAGCAGAGGTGCGGCACCTTCGCGCCGATTTCATTAAAGATATCCAGCGGCAGTTCCAGCCCCGCCGCCCAGGCGATGGCCGGCAGGTGGAGCGAGGTGTTGGTCGAGCCGCCGAGCACGAGATCCACCGCCACAGCGTTTTTGAAGGCGTCTACGGTCAGAATGTCCCGAGGACGAATATTTTTTTCCACCAGGTTCATCACCGCGCGCCCCGCGTCTTTCGCAAGGCGGATGCGGCCCGCGTGTACCGCGGGGATCGTCCCGTTGCCGGGCAGTCCGAGGCCGAGCGCCTCCATCATGCAGTTCATCGTGTTGGCGGTGAACATGCCGGAGCATGAGCCGCAGCCGGGGCAGGCGTTGTCCTCGATCTCCTGGAGTGCCGCGTCGTCGATCTTTCCCGCGCCGCGCTGGCCGACGCCTTCAAAGACGCTGTTGAGGTCTAGGGTGCGTCCCTTGTGTTGTCCTGCCATCATCGGGCCGCCGGAGATGACGACCGCCGGCAGGTTGAGCTCCGCCGCCGCCATCGCCATGCCGGGGATGATCTTGTCGCAGTTGGGAACGAGTACGAGACCATCCAGCGCGTGGGCGCGGGTCATCACCTCTACGGAATCCATGATGAGCTCGCGGCTCGGCAGCGAGAATTTCATTCCCTCGTGGTTCATTGCGATGCCGTCACAGACGCCGATGACGGGGAACTCTATCGGCAGACCTCCAGCGGCATAGATGCCCGCCTTGACCGCCTCCGTGATCGTGCGCAGGTGCACGTGGCCGGGGATGACGGCGTTATAGGCGTTCGCCACGCCGATCCACGGGCGCTCTATCTCCCAGTCCGTGTAGCCCGCCGCTTTCAGCAGCGAACGGTGCGGGCTGCGCAGGTATCCCTTTTTCGCTTTGTCGCTGTTCAATTTACTGTCCACTCCCTATCCAGTTACCATGTTGTCTAACGAATTACCGGGGTATACCATTGGCACGACCAGCGCTCCCTGTGGTATCCTGATGTCTATGAGCGCGGGGCCGGGCTCGGCGAGCGCCTTCTCAAGGGTTTGACGCAGTTCATCCGGCTGCGAGGCGGAATAGCCGGGAACGCCCATCGCCTCCGCGATTTTTACAAAATCAGGGGTACGGTTGTATATCGTGTTGGAATAACGGTGGTCGTAGAAGAATTGCTGCCACTGGCGCACGTTGCCGAGGCAGGCGTTGTTGAGCAGGATCACCTTGACGGGGATGTCGTAGCGCGCGCAGGTGTCAAGCTCCTGGATGTTCATCATCAGGCTGCCGTCGCCCGCGATACAGCAGACTGTTTGTCCGGGGCAGGCATAGGCCGCCCCTATCGCCGCGGGGAATCCGAAGCCCATCGTGCCAAGGCCGCCGGAGCTGAGGAAGCGGCGCGGAGCCTCTGCGCGAAAGTGCTGCGCCGCCCACATCTGGTTCTGTCCGACTTCGGTCGTGACCACCGCTTCGCCATCCGTAAGGTCATGGAGCGTCTCCAGCACCTGCCAGGGCGCGATTTCGCCGCTGTATACTGGGCGCGGCATCGGCTCTTTTTCGCGTATTTCCGCAAGCGTCTTGTTCCATCCGCCGTGGTCGGCGATCTTTTTCTTCATCGCTTCGGATAGCGCCTCCAGAACGCGGGAGGCGTCGCCGACAAGCCAGACGTCCGTTTCTATCGCTTTATCTATCTCCGCCGCGTCAAGGTCGATGTGGATAATCTTCGCGTCGGCGGCGAAACGCTGGCGGTTTCCCGTCGTACGGTCGCTGAAGCGTGAACCGATGGCGATGATGACGTCCGCGCCCATCAGCGCGTGGTTCGCCGCAGGATGTCCATGCATCCCCGCCATGCCAAGCGCAAGTCCGCTCGGATGGGATTCCGGAAAAGCGCCCTTACCGAGCAGAGTCGTCGTGACGGGAATCTCGTATTTAAGCGCAAAATCTATCAGCAGCTCCGAGGCGCCTGAACGGATGACGCCGCCGCCCGCGAAGATGACGGGGCGCTCCGCGTGCTCGATGAGCGAGACCGCCGCCTCAAGCTGCTTGACGTCGTAGAGGTTTTCGGGATGATAGCCCAGAAAATCGAGCTCCGTCGAATATTTATAGTCTCCCATGCCCTTCTGGACGTCCGCCGGCACATCGACTAAGACGGGGCCAGGGCGCCCCGTTGAGGCGACGTAAAAGGCCTTATGGATCGTCGACTGCACCTGATCCGGCGTGCGCACCTGAAAGCTGTGCTTGACGAGCGGAAGGCTGGCGCCGACAATATCCGCCTCCTGAAAGGCGTCGGTGCCGATCATCGTCGTCGCCACCTGCCCGGTGATCGCCACCATCGGCACCGAATCAAGGTTTGCCGTGGCGATTCCCGTTACAAGGTTCGTGGCTCCGGGGCCCGAGGTTGCGATACAGACCCCCGGCTTGCCGCTCGTGCGGGCGTAACCGTCGGCCGCGTGCGAAGCCGCCTGTTCGTGGCGCATCAATATGTGGTTTAATTTTGAGTCATAAAGAGCGTCATAAAGATGGATGACCGTACCGCCGGGCAGACCGAAGAGGGTGCTGACCCCTTCGTCCTCCAACGCTTTGACGACCATCTGAGCCCCGTTCATTTTCGCCATGTAAAATGCTCCTTTTTGTTTTTCTTTTTCCGTTGCGTATGTGGACGGAAATTTAGGATTAGATGGGGCAACTCCTAAGTATTTTGGCTTTGCGGCCGCGGAGGCGCACTAATGGGCGCGGCTGGGACGGCGCAAGGCCGAGCTGCGGCGGAGAAGCCATATAGGCCTAAAATTTCGGGACTTCCTTCTGCTCCATCCACGGCATCATCTTGCGCAGCTCTTTGCCCACCGCTTCACAGGGGGCCTCCTGCGCCGCCTTCGCCCACTTTTTCATGCGCGGGCGTCCGGTCTGATTCTCAAGTATCCAGTCGCGCGCGAAGGTGCCGTCCTGTATCTCGGTCAGCAGCTGCTTCATCGCCTTGCGCGACTCTTCGCCGATGACGCGCGGGCCGGCGGTCATATCACCGTACTTCGCGGTGTCGCTGATGCTGTAGCGCATCCAGCTCATGCCGCCCTCGAAGATCATGTCGACGATAAGCTTCATTTCGTTGATGCACTCAAAATATGCCATTTCGGGCTGATAACCGGCGTCGACAAGCGTCTTGAAGCCCTGCTGCATCAGTTCGGTCACGCCGCCGCAGAGAACGGCCTGCTCACCGAAGAGGTCCGTCTCCGTCTCCTCACGGAAGGTCGTCTCGATGATGCCCGCGCGGCCGCCGCCAATCGCCGAGGCGTAGGCGAGCGAGAAATCCTTTGCCTTGCCGCTGGCGTCTTGGTAGATGGCGATAAGGCAGGGGACGCCCTTGCCCTCTTTATACATCGCGCGCACCATGTGGCCGGGGCCCTTCGGGGCGACCATGAGCACGTCGTGCGACGTGGGGGGAACGATCTGTCCGAAATGCACCGCAAAGCCGTGCGCGAAAAGCAGCTTCGCTTCGGGCTTCATATTCGGCAGTACCTGATTTTTGAAGATGTCGGCCTGCAAGTGGTCGGGCATGAGGAACATAATGAGATCGGCCAGCTTCGCAGCCTCCGCGACGGTGTAGACCTCAAAGCCGTCGGCCTCTGCTTTCGCCTTTGATTTGCTGCCTTCGTGCAGGGCGATGATCACCTTGACGCCGCTGTCACGCAAGTTCTGCGCATGCGCGTGCCCCTGGCTGCCGTAGCCGATGACGGCCACCGTCTTGCCGTTCAGAAATTCGAGGTCCGCGTCGCGGTCGTAATAAACCTTTGCCATAATAGAAACACTCCTTAAAATAGGATTTTATATATATCGCTATAAGTGGGTCCGCAGATAGGTGAACTGCGCCGACGAACTTAGTAGTTTCCCAAACAGCGCGCCCGAAAACGGGCCGCTAGCTTTCAAAACCGGTGCGCGAGAGCGCCACCTGCCCGGAGGCGGCAGCCTCAATGATGCCGTAGGGCTTGAGCGCCGCCATGCAGGCCTCCACCTTGCCGCGGTCTCCCGTCACCTCCAGGGTGATCGCATCTGAGCCAAGGTCCACGACACGGCAGCGGAAAATCTCCGCCGTCTGAAGGATATGCGGCCGGCGTTCGACGGGAGCCATGACCTTGACGAGCGACAGCCAGCGTTCCACGAAGGGGCCCTCCTTGGTGAGGTTGCGCACCTCGACGACCTCGATCAGTTTCATCAGCTGTTTGCGTATCTGCTCATATACTCCCTCCTCGCCCTCGATGATTATCGTAAAACGCGAAAGGCCGGGAATGTCGGTACGACCGACGCTCAGGCTCTCGATATTGTATCCGCGGCGGTAGATAAGGCTCGCGATACGCATGAGCACACCTGGACTGTCTTCGGAAATGATGCTGAAAGTACTCTTCACTCTTAAAACGTCCCTTCTCAAAAAACTTTTATCGATAATCCCTGACGGTGCAAAAACGCGTAAACGATATTGCCCCGCACCGCACTGTTATCCGCGGCAAAAAAAAAGACCGGAACCCTTAGCGGGTCCCGGTCCGAAAGTAACGCGGCTATTAAGCGCCGGTCATCTCGGGGGACCCGCTGCTAATAATGCGTACTACGACAACTATGTTCGCTAAGTTGGATGTATAATTATCTCTTCGCATTGTCGCCCGTCCCTTCGACGCCGGATTAAAAAGGATATTGATCCCTTTTGCATATTGCAGGACATAATAAAAGAACTTTCGTGAAATGTCAATTATTATTTTCCACGTTCCGCCTTCGCGGTAAATTTTATTTTTGTTAAGGCGCTTCAATATTAAGTTTAATTAAGCCGCTTTGCTTTGGATATAACCAAGAATAGTAAAAGGCAAGAAACAATTTTATATAACAAAGCGCTTTTTATATTTATCCCAAACGATGGTCTATCTCAAGTGCGGCCGCTTCCAGCAGCTCCGCGCCTCGTATAACATCGCCGTTACTTGCGAACCCTTCCGTCCAAAATAACCGCCGACCTTGACGGCCGTACTCGACTTTACTGAGCCGGCGTCAGGTTTTTAGTTTCTTCGATCAAAACAGAGAGCCACATGTCCCTGTCTTTTTCATAATCAAACCTCGTGCCCGCGACCGTCAGCGCCATGATCAGCTCCGTACCGCACATGTCGATGTGAACGGAAATCGCGGCTACGCCTGGGTCCATCTCCTCGACCGATTCGCAATACCCCTTTTCCCTTATCTGTTTCAATTCCTCCCTCAGCAGCTCCGGGTCCGTCACAGTAAATGGCGTGAACGCCTCCAGCTTCTGAGAGAGAACCTTTTTCACAAGCGCCTCCGGAGCGTAGGCCAGAAGCAGCTTGGCGGTGGCCCCGGCGTGAAAGGGCTGTTCCTCGCCGATTATCGAAGTGATCCTTACGACGCGGTTCGATTCTATCTTGTGCAGACAGACCACCCGTTCGTGGTCGATAATATTAACGAAGGCGGATTGCCCGCACCGTTTGACCACCTTTCGCAGCACGGGATCGATCCTTTTTACCGTGTCGAGATTCACGCGCCATTCGTTGGCCAGAGAGAGGAATTTCAATCCGATATAATAATTCTTGTCCTCTTCGTCCTGATATGCCCAGCCGATGGCGGTCAGCTCCTGCAATATGCGGTGGACCGTACTCTTCGGCACCCCGGTAAGCTCCTCTATCTTTCTTACGCTGTGCGCCTCTTCCAAATCTCCAAGCGCCTCCAAGATCGTCAATATCGTATCTATGGAATCAAAAAACTTTCGCATCGGTCATCCTCCCCGCCTGGCCGCTCTCCGCAAAAGACGTGGAGAATCACCGGACAGCTTTTTATTTGCGCTCACAGCCGCAGAACGACAGTGCGTCCCATATCCGGACGCCGTCTTACAGATCGTCAAGAACCTTGCCGTCGGCCACGCTCATTAGTGCTTTGAATATTTTATCATAACCCATACAGCAGAATAGGTTCCATGAGAGGGCCTTTCTCAGTTCGTCCATAGCCGGGTGCGGATCGCGGCCGAGGAGCGTCTCCTTACTTTTTTAACATGCGAAATCACCAAAAGCCGTTTGCCTTGCCAATTAGTCCACGCCTCTTACATGCATTATTTGGCGACTTACTAGTATTTTAGCCTTTTTATTGGTGTTCCGC
>CAKSWL010000108.1 GCA_934511335.1 uncultured Cloacibacillus sp.
CCTTAGGCATGTTTAGGGAAAGGCTGATTGATTGAAAATCAGCCGGAATAATAACCGACGTACCTCCCGCTGATTACAGACGTAAAGCCAAAATCTATAATTTTGTGCGAATCGGCTGGTTCGTCTGTCAGATGTGCCGGGCGCTGAACGGGCAGCTTTAAAGCGTCGCGCAAGGCCTATATCGATACACCTTGCGCGACGGTCGGGGCCCGCCCGTTGCGCGAATGGCGCATATGATCAGCGGCTCCTTAGCTTTCTATAATTTTCAGCCAAGCAGATGCGTCTCTATTATTTGATTCATGTCAAAATGGCGTACACGCAGAGAATGGCGAACGACCTCTTCAAGCGCCGCAAGCGGCAGAGGCCCGACAAGCTCCGCATCAGCTATCCCTACACCATAGCTGTCAGCAAGAGACTTGATAAGGTCATAGACGACAGGGATGGGGGTTTTCTCAAAGTTGGTCAGGTTCATTGACACCTGAACCATGCCTCTGTCCTCAAGGGCAAGCCCTATGGCGCGGCAATAGCGCAGGCCGCCGGTCGAAAATCGCATACGCTTCGCAATCGCCTTCGCTATCTCCAGGTCGCCGGTGCGCAGATTGACGTTGTATGCGACAAGCGGGAAGCGAACACCGGTAACGGTGACGCCAGACTTGGGAACAAAAACGAACGGCCCCTCATCCGGGCGCCACTCCTCTTTTTTCATCTTCTCAGGAAGCGCCTCGTACTGCCCCTTGCGGATGTCGACAAGGTTCTGGCGCGACGGTTTTGTCGCCGCATCCTCGTAGTAATAGACCGGTACGCCGAGTCCGCCGAGAAATTTCCCGTAGCGCCGGGAAATCTCAAGGGCCTCCTCTTTATCCACGTTGCGCACGGGAACGAAAGGAACGACGTCTACGGCTCCCTGGCGCGGATGGCTGCCGTGGTGCGATGTCATATCTATCTCCTCGACCGCCTGCTTGGTAATATTCATCGCCCCCGCAAGCACATCTTCGGGCTCGCCTATCCAGGTATAGACAGAACGGTTGTGATCAGCGTCAGAATCTATATCCATGATCGTAATATTCGGGGTGGCGGTGAGCGATTCCGTTATTCGTTTGATTTTCTCTTTATTCCTTCCTTCACTGACGTTCAGTTCACAGAGCAGTATCTTCTTAGCCATGTTTTTCGTATCCTTTCTTATTTAACAGCGTCCTTAAGCTCACGAGCCGACCGCGAGAGCTCTTCGTTTTTCTCCGGCGTCTTTATGAGTGATAAATTGGCCTCCACGTTGAGCGCCGTACCCACGACAGCCATCCGGGCAAGCATGATCCCTGCCTCCATATCGGAAGACGCGGCGGTATTAAATTTTCCTTCCATCTCACGACAGAGCTCCAGTATGCGAAGCGCGGCGCGGCCATTGGCCAGCGGCACTTCGGCGGCTCTTTGCGCCGCTTTCTCCACAGCGGCGCGGCGCACGGCCTTTTCCTCGTCGGCGCCCTTGGGAAGCGCAAAGGCAGCCTTTATTCCGAGATAAGATTGAGTATCCGCCACCGCGCCCTCTTTGAGCTTCACAACAAGCGCGTCAAGCTCTTCCGCGATCCCGAGATATCTTGTATCGGGAAGCCCGCATTCCTTGCCGGCAGAAAGACGCGCGGCCATCCCCACGAGCCCCGCCGCCATCGCGCCGGCGGCCGCGGAGGCTGAGCCGCCGCCAACGGTGACATCCCTGCTGTCCATTATTTTATCTATCACTTCGTAAAACATCTTCATCTATCTCTCCTATACAATGATCGCGCCATCATGCACGCTTATCTTTCCGCGCCTTATAACCGTCTCCACAGGGTTTTCTCCAAGACGGTAGGCGATATCTTCATAAGTCGGGATATCTAGAACGACAATGTCGGCCTGTTTGCCAACTTCTATTGAACCTATGCGCTCTTCACGCTTAAGCGCGCAGGCGCCTCCGTAAGTGGCGGCACGCAGGGCGCGGGCGGGCGACATCCAGTGCTGCCGGCAGGCAAGAGAGATTATGAACGGCATCGACGTACACCAGCAGCCGGGGCAGCAGTTCGTAGCCATGCCAAGTTCAAGCCCCGCCTCATACATCGGACGCGGATCAAAAAAACATGGGTGGTTCACGGCAAAATCTATGCCGGGAAGCACTACGCCAGTCACTCCCGCGGCGGCCAATTTTTCCAGCGCCGCGACGGGAGTATAGTTAAGGTGATCTGCGGAATACATCTTCATCTCCGCCGCCAAATCCTCGCCGCCGACATACGAATAGGCCCCCGCGTGTATCTTAGGCTCCAGGCCGTGGGCACGCCCCGCTTCGAGTATCTTGCGACACTCCTCTTTTTCGTAGTGTCCCTCGTCGCACCAGATGTCGCACGCTTCAGCCAATCCGCTCTCGCCGACCAGCGGGATCATCTCCTCGACAAGCATCTCCATATATGCCTCTTTTTCCATATCGGGAGCCCAGCCGTGCGCGCCGAGAAAGGTGGAAGAGATATCTATCGGCAGCGTATCCGCAATCATACGGTTTATCTCAAGCTGGCGCAGCTCGCCCTCGATATTGAGGCTATAGCCGCTTTTGCTCTCAAGCGTCGTCGTACCGTTCAATATCATCTTGCGCACTCGCCGCGCCGACTGCTCATAAAGCTCTTCCACCGGCAGAGTGCGGGTCGCGGACAAGGTCACCATGATGCCCATCGGCACTCCGCGGCGCCTCAGTTCATCAAGGTCGTCGCTTTCCAATCTGGCACAGTATTCTTCCACACGCGTGCCTCCGAACACCACATGGGTATGGCAGTCGACGAAGCCTGGCATCACCACCTTGCCGGAGGCGTCGATGACCTTCGTCTCATCGCCGACCGACGGCGCGACGTCGGCCCAACTTCCGACTGCGGTTATCACGCCTTCGCGCACCGCCGCGGCTCCGTCCCCAATAAGCCCGATATGATCCGCAGCGCCTTTAGCGCAGGTAAGCAATTGCGCGGCGTTTTTGACGACTATGTCCGCTTTTCCTTTTTCCATCTGCATCGCCTCCGGTAAGGCGAGCGGGGGCCGAAAAAGGCTCCCCGCTCTTTGTCTTCTAGTCCGTTTATATCACGGGAGCAATAAAATCAGCGCTTGACTTAAAGCTTGTCGCTTCCGTCGGGGCCGAAGGTAACCTTGTCGGCCGGCTGCCACCAAAGGGGAACCTTTATGGATTCCTTCGTAAGCTTGCCGTTGCCGTTCGCCACTTCCTTCGCTGATTCATAGCCGGCCTGAGCGTGACGGATGACGCCGATCCCCGAGTCCACCGTCATCGCCACTTCCAGGCGGATGTCTGCGTCGGCGGTGCCGTCCGCTATCTGGGTGACTCCCGTATGTACAGCCTCGCCCATCGAGTAGTTAGCCTGTATCGCGATGAGGTCGCACATGCCGCAGGCGTTGAGCAGGCCGTTGAGCATCGGCCAGTCGGAGATGAGGTCTCCGCCATCGGGCATCCGTTCAGATTCAAAGGTCGGGTTGACGATCGAACCAGAGTCAAGATTGTCGCGCGAGAAGGCCACGGGGCCTTTTATCTCGCCCTTCTTGATAAGATCGTTGACCGCGAGGGCGAATTTCTTTCTCTGTCCGAAGCCCATGTAGCAGATACGGGCGGGGAGGGCTTCGATCGGCAGATGCCTGCTTGCGAGCGGGATCCAACGGCCGACGATCGGATCGTCTCCGAAGAGCTCCATCGCCAGTTCGTCCGTTCTCTTAAGATCCGCCGGATCGCCGGAGATGCAGGTCCAGCGGAAGGGGCCGCGCCCTTCGCAGAAGAGCGGGCGGATATAGTCGGCGACGAAGGCCGGCAGCCTCATGGCCTCGGCTTCGGGAAAGCCGGCGTCGCGGCACTCTTTGCGGATGCTGGTGCCATACTCGAAGACGGGAACGCCCTTGTCAAGATATTTGAGCATGACGGCGAGCTGGCGCTTCATCGTCGCGCGGGCCAGCTCCAGGTATTTATCGACGTCGGCGTTGCGGAGCTCTCTGGCCTGTGTGGGCGTATAGCCGGAAGGGATGTACGACACGGGGTCGTGGCAGGGGCACATCTCCGTCACCACGTCGGGCATAAATCCCTTTTCAAAGGCCTCTTCAAAGAGGTCGGCCGCATTGCCGACGACGCCGAAAGAATGCGGCGTCTTTTCGGCGACGCACTTCTTCGCTCCGGCGATCGCCTCGTCAAGGGAGCCGACTATTTCGTCGAGGTAATTCTTTGCGACGCGGCGCTCCAGCGTCTCGATGTCGGCGTCGATGACGATCGCGACGCCGCCGTGCATCTTCATCGCCCATGTCTGGTTGCCGCCCATTCCGCCGGCGCCGGCGGTAAGGAGGATGCGGTTTTCCATGTTGCCGTCATAATGCTTGATGCCGACTGCGGCAAGGGTCTCGAAGGTACCTTCAATGACTCCCTGCGTACCGATATATTCCCACGGCGCCGCCGTATACTGGGCGAATATTGTGAGATTCTTCGCCTCAAGGTCGTAGAAGGTCTCCCACGAAGGACGCATGAAATTCGTCGTCGCCATTACAACGACGGGGGCGTACTTGTGCGTCTTGAACACAGCTACCGGCATGCCGGACTGTACGACCAGCGTTTCGTCGTCCTCAAGTTCTTTTAAGCTCTTGACGATCGCGTGGTACGATTCCCAGTTGCGCGCGCATTTGCCGTTGCCTCCGTAGATGATGAGCTTCTCCGGATGTTCGGCGTTCTCCATGTTGTTCTCGAGCATGCGGAGGATCGTCTCCTGACGCCACCCTTTGCACCTCAATGTGTTCCCGCGCTGTGCCTTTACCTCGTAGAGTATTTGTGCTTTGCCTGCCATAACAACATCTCCCTTGTGCTGATTTAGCGCCTTGCGGCGTGCTTTTTTTAACTTGATGGCGTTATGATAAAGCAGGGCTATCAAAGAATCATCAGCTGAAAAAATGCCCGCCGCCGGCCCGTATTGATGCAAGGGCCGGCGGGTTTGATAAAAAATTGATACTAGGCAAACTATAATTAAATTGCAGTGTTGTGCAATTATTTAAATCTATTTAAGGAGGGAAATGGAAATGAGAGAAAAACAGCAGTTCAGCCCATTCAATTTTTTATTTTTCAGCGCCGTGGGAATATTCATGTTCTTCATCCCGGTGACATTCATGGGGAAAAACAGCATCCCCATCGACCATGTGATAACTATGATCAGGAAAATACCGTACCTTGGCCCCCTTTATGTGGTAATCATCACCATCTGGGGCGTCGCCCGCGCGGTACGGCTTAAAAAATACGCCTCGTCATTTACAGACGCGTTCTTCTTTATAACCAACCTCATCGGCACAGCATTCTGCGCAATGGTCTATTTTAATGTCGGCCCCGAGTGGTTCTTAGATAAGAACATCGCGCCATACATATTCAACGCCGTCGCCGTATCTGTTACGATACTGATACCTGTAGGTTCGATATTCCTTGCCTTCCTCGTCGATTACGGTCTTATGGAATGTATTGGAGAGCTGATGGCGCCGATCATGCGCCCTGTATTTCACACTCCCGGCAGGGCGGCGATAGACGCCGTCGCCTCCTTTGTCGGCAGTTACTCTGTCGGACTCATCATCACGAACAACGTTTACAGAAAAGGAGGCTATACCGCGCGGGAAGCGGCGATCATCGGGACCGGCTTTTCCACGGTCTCTGCGACATTTATGATAATTGTCGCAAAAACTCTCGGCATAATCGAACACTGGAACCTCTATTTTTGGATCACGCTGACGGTCTGCTTTGCCGTAACCGCGATCACCCTCCGTCTACCGCCTCTGTCACGCATACCGGACACCCTTTATCCGGGCGCGGTGCCCGAAAGAAATGTCGTCTATGAGAGCGACGGCAGGCTCAAACGCGCGTGGAAGATCGGAGTAAGGACGGGGGCCGAGGCTCCGGGGCTTTTCGAGATTGCGAAGGACAACCTCAGATATGGCATCGTGATGGCTTCGGGAGTGGGGGCCGCGATAATGTTCTTCGGGGTCGGCGCGCTTCTCATATCAAAATATACGGCCTTCTTCGATTACACCGCCTGGATATATTATCCGTTCTTCAAGCTACTGGGAACGCCTGACGCCATGCTGGCCGCCAAAGCCGCTTCAACGTCGATCGCGGATATGTTCCTGCCGGCGATATTATGCAAAGATACCGCGCTGACGACGCGCTTTGTCATCGCCGTGGTCTGCATTTCCGAGGTGCTCTTCTTTTCTGGAATGCTGCCATGCCTTACGATGACGGATATCCCGCTGAAGATGCGCGAGATATTCATCATCTGGTTTGAGAGGGTGGCATTCTCAATACTGCTCGCAACGCCGATCGTCCGTCTGATTTTCTAATGAGGACAGATAAAGCGCCCTCCCTCATTCGCCGACGGACGCTTTGTCTTAATCAAAATCCGAACCGATGATGACTTTTGTACCTCCTCCCAGCTAAAAAAGCGCGAAAACTGTGGGAATATCGCAGCTCAGCGCTTTTTACTTTTTACAATTTACGTAATTCAAAACTATTTAAGGAGCCGCTGATCATATGCGACATTCGCCTCACTGCCATGACCCGACCGTCGCGCAAGGCGTATCGATATAGGCCTTGCGCGACGCTTTAAAGCCGCCCGTTCAGCGCCTGGCACATCTGACAGACAAACCAGCCGATTCGCACGAAATCATAGATTTCGGCTCTCTGCCCCTAATCAGCGGGACTTACGTTCTTTCCTTAGGAAATTCTGCGGCGGAATTATTTTTGAAGATCGGTTTCAGTAGAGTAAGTCGTTAAAGGCTCTATTTCCACGGTATCCGCCATCTCGTCGTCGAACTTGGGAATTTCCTTTTTTGCGTAGAATATCTGCCCTTTAATTAAACGTAAACGATATTTTTGTACAAAGCTATAGACATGCTGCGACAGCACGTGCGCCCAGAGGTGCGCATGCAC
>CAKSWL010000109.1 GCA_934511335.1 uncultured Cloacibacillus sp.
CACCTTGGGCATATACTCATGCTTCCCCAGGTAGCTCCCGTAGGTGATCATGACGCCCATCGCCAGGGAGAGCGAATAGAAGCACTGACCGGCCGCCGTCAGCATCATTTCACCGGAAATCTTTGAAAAATCCGGCTTCAGGTAGAAACTCAGCCCCGCTCCAGCACCTGGCAGCGTTATCGAGCGGACGATGAGGAGCAGAAGTATCACGAAGAGAGCCGGCATAAGGATCTTGCAGCTCTTCTCTATGCCGCTGCTGACGCCGCGGTATACTACGGCGATGACGAGCGCCATGACCGCGCAGTGGTAGGCGATCGCCTGCACGGGGTCGGAGACGAAGGCGCCGAAGACGTCCCCTGACTTGCCCGCGGCGGCGGCCTCCATCAGGCCGCCGAAGGACTTGAACATGTAGGCCAGCGTCCAGCCGGCGATGACCGCATAGTATGAGAGGATGACAAAGGCGCAGAAGAAGCCCATCCACCCCACTATCGGCCAGGCGCCGCCGCCAAGTTTTCTGAAAGTTCCCACCGCGTCAAGCTTTGCTCTGCGCCCCATGGCAAATTCCGCGAGCATGAGCGACGCTCCGATTATTATTACGATAGCAATATAAACAAGAACGAACGCCCCTCCGCCATATTTACCGGTAATGTACGGGAAGCGCCAGATGTTTCCAAGCCCAACGGCAGATCCGGCGGCGGCCATGATAAAGCCGAACCTGCTCCCCCACTGTTCTCTGTTTTCTGAATTTCCTGCCATAAAAACCATCTCCTCTCAAAGGTATGCAGATTTCCGAATTTAATTTATAATTCCAATTTTCCGGTTTTATCTATGATAACACAAATTTATTTTCAAAACAAATGTCCGACAAATTATTTTATGTCTTTCTTTTGTTTATTTACCCTTTTATGCAAAAGCCTTTACTTTTTAGCGCTTTTTTATTTGTCCCTAAAAATCGTTTTGTCCGTGAAGAGAGATAAAAAAATAAACCACGTGCATTTTACGTCGTGCACGTGGTTTATTCTTGTTATTCAGTCACAGCTCTGTTTATCCTGCGGATGTCTAGGGAACGCCCAGTCTCCGAGTCTATCTCTACAATGACGCCTTGGAATCTCACGTTTTCATCGGAAACCTCAAATTTACACGGCGTCCCCGTGAGGAATTTCGGAAGTACCGATTCCGCCGTCATCCCGATTACCCCTCCGTGGCCGCCGGTCATGCCGGCGTCGGAGATAAAGGCGGTGCCTCCCGGCAGGATCTCCTCGTCGGCGGTCTGGACGTGCGTGTGGGTCCCCACGACGGCGGATACCTTTCCGTCAAGGTAGACGCCGAGCGCCCGCTTTTCGGAGGTCGCCTCCGCGTGGATGTCGACGAATATCGACGGCACGGGGCATTCGGAGACGATTTTATCAGCCGTCTGAAAGGGGCAGTCGAGAGGCGGCATGAAGGTGCGCCCCTGGAGACATAGGACGGCAAGCCTTTTGCCCTCTTTCTCGTAGACGGCGTAGCCGCGCCCGCGTGCGCCCTGCGGATGGTTCGCGGGGCGCAGGACGGCCTTCTCGCTGTCCAGCAGCGGGATGAAATCCTTTTTGTCCCAGATGTGGTTGCCGTTCGTCAGGATGTCGACGCCGGCCGCGAAGAGCTCTCTCATGACCTTTTCGGTGAGGCCGAAGCCGCCGGCGCCGTTTTCTCCGTTGGCGATGATGAAATCAAAGCCGCCGTATTCTTCCCGGAGTTTGGGAATCTCCCGCGCCGCCGCTTCGCGGCCCGGACGTCCCATGATGTCGCCGATAAAAAGTATGCGCATGCTCAGAGCCTATTTCGCATACTCCACGGCGCGGGTCTCCCTGATCAAAGTGACCTTTATCTGTCCGGGATATCTGAGTTCTTCTTCGATCTTGCGCGCGATATCGTAGGCGAGCTTCTGCATCTCGCCGTCGTCGGTCACGGTGGGAGCCACCGCCACGCGCACCTCGCGTCCGGCCTGGATCGCGAAGGCCTTGCTGACGCCGGAGAAGGTTTTGGCGACCTCTTCAAGCTTTTCAAGGCGTTTCACGTAGGCGTCGAGGCTCTCGCGCCGCGCGCCGGGGCGCGAAGCGGAAACGGCGTCCGCCGCCGCCACGAGCACGGCGTAGATCGTCAGCGGTTCTTCGTCTTCATGGTGGGAGGCGATCGCGTTCACGATGTCGTGGCTCTCGCCGTAACGTTTCGCGAGGTCCGCACCGATTTTCGCGTGCGTGCCCTCTACCTGGTGGTCAACAGCCTTGCCTATATCATGCAAAAGCCCTGCTCTGCGGGCCTTCAATTCATCGAGTCCCAGCTCCGCCGCCATCACGCCCGAAAGATGCGCCACTTCGAGGCTGTGGGCGAGGGCGTTCTGTCCGTAGCTGGTGCGGTAACGCAGTTGTCCGATTATCTTTGCCAGTTCTCCGTGCATGTTTTTGATGCCTGTTTCGAGAAGCGCCTCTTCGGCGGTCTCAAGGATCTGGATCTGAACGTCTTTCTCCGCCCGTTCTATTATTTCCTCTATACGGGCGGGGTGGATCCTGCCGTCGACGACCAGTCTCTCAAGCGAAAGGCGGGCCACTTCGCGGCGCACAGGATCGAAGCTGCTCAGCGTGACGGCCTCGGGGGTATCGTCAACGATGAGGTCTACTCCGGTGAGCGTTTCAAAAGTTCTGATGTTGCGCCCCTCGCGCCCGATGATGCGCCCCTTCATCTCATCGGAGGGGAGGTTCACGACGCTTACTACCACGTCGGAGGCAAATTCTACGCTGCAGCGCTGGATGGCCGTCGCGATCACCTCTTGCGCCTTGCGGTCGGCGTCGCGCTTCGCGCGCTCTTCAAGCTCCTTGAGACGCAGCCCGATAAGGTGGTTCGCCTCGGACTCCACTTCTGCTAAGAGCTGGTCGCGCGCCTCTTCGCGCGTCAGCTGGGCGATCTGTTCCAGCTTCGCGATGAGTTCCTGTTCCTGCGCGGAGAGCCTGTTCAGCTTTTCCTGCACATGTTCGTTGCGGTTCTTGAGTTCTTCTTCTTTGCGGCTGATGTTCTCGATTTTTTTGTCGAGATTTTCTTCCTTCTGTTCAAGCCTGCGCTCGGAACGCTGAAGTTCGCCGCGCCGTTCCTTTGTGTCGCGGTCGAGCTCTTGTCTCAGCCTGTGTATCTCTTCCTTGCCTTCGGCAAGGATGTCGCGCTTCGCGGCCTCGGCCTTTTTAGTAGCCTCTTGGATGATGCGTTCCGACTCTGAAAGGGCTCCTCTGAATTTTTTCTCTTCACTTTTTTTGTGATATGTAAAACCGCCCAGCGCGCCGACGGCGAGCCCGGTGATTATACATAGTACAGCTGTGGTAAATTCCATTTTCTTTCACCTCATTATTCTTTTGTCATGGTCCATGTCAAGCGTTGTTGTCAGACGTAAAATTATATCAAATGAAATCAATAATGAATTTTATGCCAACGTCAGGTATTGTACATAAAAAACGCCTATTTCACAAGAGGTAGGCTCAAAGCCCTCTAACAAACCTTTTTATTTTTCCCCTGCGCAAGCCTCTTTCGCGGGAAAAGGTCGCGTATCGCCTCCAAGGAACTTGATGAAGGAAACGCCTTGCCGTCTGCCGGCGGGCTGTTATTTATAAGCGGATATTTCTGCTTCCGGCGTTTTTTGAGAGATTTTTTTCAGGACAGTTCTTCCGCGCCTGCGGCGCTGATTTTTGCGCGCAGGGCGGGAGGCAGCGCGCCGGCGCCCTCTTTTTCAAGAAATTCCCGCGCGTCCTCCCGCGCGGTCTCAGCAAGAGGGCCGTCTTGCCGCAGGTCGGCGACCTGAAAGTGTGCGAGGCCGTGCTGCGCCGTGCCGACGATCTCTCCCGCGCCGCGCTGTTCCAAATCGGCCTTAGCGATCTCAAAGCCGTCGCTGGTAGAGGCAAAGATACGCAGCCGCGCCGCGTCTTCAGGATGGAGGGAGAGCAGAACACAGAGGCCGCGCCGCGCGCCGCGTCCGACCCGGCCGCGCAGCTGGTGGAGCTGCGCAAGACCGTACCGTTCGGGCGACTCGATAACGATCACCGTCGCTTCCGGCACGTCGACGCCGACTTCAAGAACGGTGGTCCCCACCAGCAGCTGCGATCGTCCGCCGCAAAAGCCAGAGAGCGCCGCCTCTTTTTCGCGGCTCTCCATCTGCCCGTGTATCAGCGCAATTTTTATGGGAGGAAGTTTTTTTGTCAGCCATGTAAAACGTTTGACGGCAGCCGGCAGTTCGGAGGCTCCCTCTTCTTCGACGCGCGGGCAGATCCAGTAGACGCGGCCGCCGGATAGTATCTCTTCGGCGATGAAGCGCAGCAGCTTCGCGAGCTGGTCTTTGCCGATTATCCTTGTCTCAACTGGGGCGCGCCCCGCCGGGCGTCCTTCGATCACCGACAGATCGAGGTCGCCGTAGAGGGTGAGGGCCGTCGTCCGCGGTATCGGAGTGGCGCTCATCATCAGCAGGTGCGGCCTGACGCCGTTTTTCAGAAGCCGCGCGCGCTGGCGCACGCCGAAACGCTGCTGTTCGTCGATTATGAGGGCGCCGAGGTTTTTAAATTTTACTTCGTCGGATAGCAGCGCCTGGGTGCCGGTGACGACGGCGGCAGAGCCGTCCGCTGCGCCGGCCAGCGCCGCGCGCCGCCTCTGCGCGGGCATCTGTGATTTTATGAGCACGCAGCCAAGGCCGAGCGGGGCGAGGTATTTTTCCGCCTGCGCGTGAAGCTGTCCCGCGAGCACCTCCGTCGGGGCGAGCATGGCGCACTGGGCGCCGCTGTCGCAGACTCCCGCGGCGAAGGCGATGGCGACTAGGGTCTTGCCGGAGCCGACGTCTCCCTGAAGAAGACGCGATATCGGCCTCCCGGAGGCCCCATCGGCAAATATTTCGTCGATCACACGGCGCTGCGAGGCGGTCAGCGCAAAGGGGAGGGCCGCCGTCAGCGCCGCTAAGAGCGGACCTTTTTTTAAGGGAACGGCGGCGCTATTTGCGCGCTCTTTTTGCAAGGCGGCGAGGATGAGATGAATGGTGAAGAGCTCCGCGTAGGCAAAACGGCGGCGGGCCTCTTTCCAGCTTTCGGGCGTCTCCGGCATGTGCATCTCATATATCGCCCGCGATATGGGCATGAGGCCGTTCTTTTTAATTATGGCGGGCGGCAGCTCTTCCTCCGCCAGCAGACGGTATTTTTCCACCGCGGCGCAGGCGAAGGCACGGAACCATTTTTGCGGCAGTCCCTCCGTGGAGGGATATCGCGGGACGATTCCGGTAAAGGGGACGGCGTTTTTCTCTTCTTTTTTTATGAGCTCAAATTCAGGCTCCGTCATCTCAAATACGGAAGTCCTCAGCGAGGGGATGCCGTAGAGCGCCACCTGCGCCCCCTCCGCGAGCGTACGCTCCAGCCCCTTACGATTGAACCAGACGGCGTCAAGGTATCCGCTGCCGTCAGAGAGGCGGCAGCGGATCAGACACCGTCCGCGGCCGGGGAGCGGCCTGACATCCACGCCGCAAACGGCGGCACGGACGACGGCGGCAGCGCCAGGCACAAGCTCCGCGATTTTTTTGATGTTCCGCCGGTCCTCGTAGCGCCGGGGAAAGAAGAACAGTAAATCTTCCACCGAGCGCAGCCCCAGCTTTTCCAGCAGGGCGCTGCGGCGCGGCCCAACTCCTTTGAGCGCCGAGAGCGGCAGCGACAGTTTTTCGCCCGTTTCGTCAGACAAACTGCTCACGTCTTTGAACGCCGCGCCAGAGGCCGACGGCGCGGTATTTTTATGGGGCGCCGCGGCCTCAGTCCGCGTCCATCAGGTCGCGCGGGTCGACGCCGAGGATGCCGCAGGCCGCCTCAAGGTCTTTGCGGTCAATCTTTTTTCCCGGTTCGGCGGGAAGCTCTTTCGGTTCGTCCGCAGGCTGTTTCTCCATGCCCTCGAGCACGCTGTCCACGGCGCCCGAGAGCTGAGAAGGACTCATCGCCTGGTTGAGCTGCGCGTCGAACTTCGCAAGGATGCCGCGGAATTCCTGCGCGTACATTTCGCGGATATTGCGTATCTGTTCGACTCCCGCGCGCAGGCGATCGGCTTCAGCCACCGCCTCGCGGCGCATCGAGTCCGCCTGCTCACGCGCGTCGGAGAGTATTTTATTCGCCTGTTCCCGCGCGCTCTTAACCCGTTCGTCGGCGCTCTTCTGCGCCATCAGCAGCGCTTCGTGGAGCACGTCTTTCATGCGCTCGTATTCCGCCAGGCTTTCCTGCTTGGCGGCCAGCTCACGTTCCAGCTCTTTGTTCTTCTGGTTGTAGTTTTGCAGGGCCTCAGCCACGTGGTCAAGGAATTCGTCGACCTCCGCCGCGTCGTACCCGCGGAGGCTTTTCTTAAACGATTGGTTCACAACATCAAGCGAGGTTAACAATTCAGACATTTTCTCTGCTCCTTTATCGAAAATAATTTCTGCCAGCCAGCTGCCGGGCCTCTGAGCGGTCCGCCGCCGCAACGCGGGCGGCGCATCGCTCAGAGGCTCCCTAGCCGTAGTTTCTTGGGCCGAATATCGCGCTGCCCACGCGCACTATCGTGCTGCCCTCTTCGATCGCGACCGTGAAATCTCCGCTCATCCCCATCGAGAGTTCCGGCAGCGGCAGTCCCGAGGCGCGGCGCAGCGCTTCGCGCAGCTCCCGCAGCCCGCCGAACGTTTCGCGCAGGGTCTTTTCGTCTTCGGTATCTTCAGCGACGGTCATCAGCCCCTCCACCGAAACGAACCGGCAGGCGTTCATCATATCATCCAGCAGCCGCGCCGCCTCTTCGGGGGCGACGCCGCTTTTTGCCGCCTCGCGGGAGATGTTTACCTCAATGAAAACGGGGAAGGAACGCGGCTCTCCCTCGGAAAGCACGCGGTTTATCCCCACCGCGGTTTCGAGCGAGTCTATGC
>CAKSWL010000110.1 GCA_934511335.1 uncultured Cloacibacillus sp.
GTCCTTGCCGCTGTATTGCTTGTCAAGCATTTTGTAGAAAGGGGCCGCCGGGGCAATATAAATGCTCGTGCCCTTCGGGACTTCGATCTTTGCCGGCAAGGCGTGCCATCTCGTGTACTGGAAAGGCGCGGAGACGATAAATACCCGCGGGGCCCAGGTGGTCATGCCGATCCAGAGGTGTACGCCATCGCCCGCGAGGTTTGTGAAGGTGAGCCGCCAAAGCAGGTCGTTCTTCGAGTCCTGATCAACCTTTGAAATGATGGGGTCGCTCGAGATGAAGGACAGTCCGTCCAGCTGGTCCAGCTTTCTGGCTCCCGCGGGCGTCCTCAGCCACGCAGAGGTTGTCGTCCCTTTGTCTTGTTCAAGGACGACGATGATCGGAAATTCCGGCACCTCCAACGTTCTGATGCTGACATTCCGGTCGCCGATCTCCGAGGCGGGCATCAGGTAAAGGGTCAGGATGGCGGCCATAAAGACGAGCGGCAGAAAGCACATCGCGTGATTTCTTTTTATTTTTGCCTCGCCTAGGCTGCCGCAGTATCTCTTAAAGGGGATCAGATCTCTGATATCCATACCATCCCGTCCATCTCCGAAGGGGGCAGCTCAGCCAGCAGCGCGGCGACGCTCTTTTTCAGTATAGGATGCGTTATATCGGGGGCGATCTCCGCAAGCGGCCTCAGTACAAAGGCGCGTTCGTGCATACGCGGGTGCGGGATCGCGAGCTGGGGGGCCTCAAAGGATAGAGAGTCGAAGAAGATTATATCGATATCTATTTCGCGGGGGCCCCAGCGCATCCCCGCGGAACGGCCGACCTCGGCTTCAATCTTCTTCAGAAGGCAGAGCAGCGCGGGCGGTTCCAGCTCTGTGCGGACGGCCATGCACATATTGAGAAAGAGCGGCTGGTCCGTCACGCCCCACGGTTTTGTCTCCCAAACGCGGCTCTTGGCCTCCGTCCGAATGCCGCAGCTTTCCAGCTTCGCGATCGCACGCTTGAGGTTGTCCAGACGGTTGCCGAGGTTCGATCCAAGGGCGACCATCACGCTGTGGTCAGACATATTTCGCTCCCCGCAGCGCCTCTGTCATCATGATGGCCTCCTTGTTCTCCTTTACGTCATGGACGCGTATAATGTCCGCGCCCTGCCAGCAGCATATAGAAGTGATGGCGACCGTGCCGCAGAGCCTGTCGGCGGCGCTTTTGGCATTTGTGGCCGCGCCGACTACGCCCTTGCGCGAAGCTCCGACCAGCAGCGGGTAGCCGAGAGATTTAAAGCTCTCGCAATGGCGCATCAGCAGCAGGTTCTGGTTGTAGTCCTTCGCGAACCCCACTCCGGGATCGATTATAATGTTTTCCCGCGGAACGCCCAGCGTTTCAGCCTTTTGGGCCGCCTCCCGGAGGAAAGAGCAGACCTCGGAGAGGAGGTCGCGGTATCCGCACATCGTCTGCATGTCTTTCGGAGTGCCGCGCATGTGCATTACGACCAGCATCGCTTTATATTCCGCGGCGGCGCGCGCGATATCCTCGTCGAACTGCAGCCCCGAGACGTCGTTGATAATATCGGCGCCCGCGGCGAGCGCGGCGCGCGCGACGGAGGCGCGCGTGGTGTCTATCGAAAGAGGCATCCGCGGCAGTTCGCGCCTTATGGCCGTGACCGCAGCCTCCACGCGCGAGAGCTCCTGTTCTTCCGTGACCCTTCCCGCGCCGGGGCGCGTCGACTCGGCGCCGAGGTCAAGGATGTCGGCCCCCTCTTCGGCCATGCGCAGCGCCCTCTTCACCGTTTCGTCCGTTTTGCCGCCGCTTCTGCTGCCGGAGAAAAAGGAGTCGTCGGTGAGGTTTATGATCCCCATCAGCAGCATCCTTTCCCCGAAGGCCAGCTCCGCGCCGCAGGGAAGCTTTCTCGCATAGGGCTTGGGCGGTGCGATCAGAGCGCGTATGGCCTCCGCGATATCCTCAAGGCCCCACCACGGCATCCGTTTCAGCTTTTCCGCCAGGTGGCCGAGCTGCTTCACCGTGCCGAAAATTATTACGTCGCTCGTTTTTACCCCGCAGGTGATGACCTGGGCGTGCACGGCGGCATCTCCGCCGCGCGACAGCATCTCCTGTTTGATGATGCTCGCCGCGGGCGCGGGGACGTCGGTGACATATATCTGGAGCATTTCGCGGCGGTTCTCGAAATATGGCAGGGAATTCATGTCGCAGCCCGCCTTCGCGACGGCACAGGACAGCTCCGCTCTATCTCCGAATCGGATCAGGTGGGCCGGCATCTTTAATCGAACTCCTGAATGACGGGCAGTCCGGCGAGATGTCCCGTGAAGTTGAGCCCCATGAGGCAGTACCCGTGGAGGCTGTCGTGAGTCAGGAGGCTGTATGACGCCGTATCGACGTGGAGCCGCCAGTAGCTGGGGCGCGCCACGCCGAGAGCCCCCGCCATGAGCGGTTTCAACACGCCGCGGTGTGCCACGATGGCGATATTGCCGCCGCGGTGTTCCGCGATGACCCGGTTAAGCTCCGCGAGCGCGCGGTCGCGTACCTCGTCAAGGGTCTCTCCGCCCTCAATTTTCAGCTCTTCCGGCTGGTCGAGCCATGTCTGCCACCTTTCCGGCTCTTCTACGGCCAACTCGGCCTTTTTCCTGTTCTCCCACGGTCCTAGATGGATGTTGCAGAAGCCATCGCGCGCCTCGTAGGGAAGCCCCAGCGCGTCGCCCATGATTTTTGCCGTGGTCGTCGCGCGCGACAGCGGACTCGAATATATATATTCGATATGCTTGTCCTTCATTGCTTCCGCTAAAGCGTGCGCTTGCAGCACGCCGTTTTCATTCAAGGGGAAATCCATGCATCCGCGAATGCGATTTTCTTTATTGCCGTCGCATTCTCCGTGACGTATAAGGTAGACGGCGGTCTTATCTTTTCCCAAATCTTTTCACTCCTGTTGCGGTTGCAGATCATGCAGGAAATACCGGAGACGGGAGCAACCCTTTTTAGAGCCGGCCTGTGAAGGAACGGCGCATCCGATAGCCCGAACATCAGTTTATTATACAACAACAGCGGGGCGATGCGGTCTTTCCGCAAATTTTCAGATTTTAGGAGCCGCTGATCATATGCGCAGTTCGCGTCGCGGGCGGGCGCATATGACAGACAAACCAGCCGGTTCGCACGAAATCATAGATTTCTGCTCTCCTGCCGCAATCAGCGGGAGGTGCGCTGGTTGTTGTTCCGGCTGATTTTCAATTGATCGGCGTCTCCTTAGAAATATCGCGGGAGGTTAAAAAATTTTTTTGACCTGTATTGACAAAAGCCTCTGTGACGATTATTATTTAGCTGTCGTTCAGATGTTGGCACTCATAGGTATTGAGTGCTAATAAGAGGCGGGATATTTTGGCAGGTGAAATGAAATGATCACTGAAAGACAATTAGAGGTCGTGCTCTCCGTGGTATATGAATATATAAAAAGCGGCGAAACCGTTGGTTCGCGCACTGTATCCCGCCGCTATCTCACCGGACGCAGCTCCGCGACGATCAGGAACGAAATGTCCGACCTGGAGGACATGGGCTTTCTCAAGCAGACGCACGCCTCCTCGGGCAGGATCCCCACAACTCAGGGATATAGGCTATACGTCGATTCGGTACTTCAGCGTGTAAATAGCGCCGGCCCCTCTGTAAAATTGCTGAAAAAGATGATGGAGCACCGGCAGGGGCTTGGAAGAGTGTTGGAATCAGCCTCCGAGATGCTGAGCCGCATCTCCGACTATGTCGGGATCGCCGCCATCACGCCGCTTGACACGGTCCGCTTCCATCATGTGAGCTTTGTGCGGATGAACGAACGCCGAGTGCTGCTTCTGGTGGTGCTCCAGGGAGGGCTCGTCCATCAGAAATTCATCGATATGCCGGTGGACATGCCGCAGGAGGAGCTCGACGAATTGGCCGCCAAGCTGAACTGTTTCTCAGGCTGTGCCTGGAGCGACATAAAATGCTCTCTGAAGGCGAAGCTCTCGGAAGAGATCATCAGCTACCGTGAAGCATGCAGCCAGGCTCTGCTTGAAATAGACGAACTTCTCGGCGCGCCGAAGACGAAAATTTTTACGGGATCGGTCAGCCAGATCATGAAGCTGCAGGATTTTCAGGATCTGGGGCGCATTCAGGCGCTCTGCTCCTTTATAGAAGAGGAGAGCAACATGACGGCGCTGGTCAACCGGTGTTCGCTGAATGAAATGAACATCATGATCGGCGATGAAAACGGGCTTCCTGGAATGGAAAGTTCGGCGCTCGTCGCCGCCGCCGGAGAGGCCGGCGGGCAGAAGGCCGTCGTCGGCGTGATCGGTCCTGAGAGAATGGACTACGAAAAGGTAATCACAGCGATAGACGGAGTACTGCGCAAGCTGGACTCCGAATCAGGCGAAAGAGGAGACTGAAGATATGGAAGAGCAGAAAAAGCCGCATTGCGGCGAGCCGCAGACGAAAGAAGACCCGGAGCTTACCGACGCGCAGCCGGCCGCAGAGGGCGCGCCGGAGCCCGGCGAGTGCGAGCTGCTGAAGGAAGAGATACGCAAGCTGAAAGAAGAGGTCGCCAGAGGCCGTGCTGATTATTTCAACCTGCGCACCCGCATGGAGCGGGACCGCGAAAACAACGCGAAGCTGGCCGCCGAACAGGCGATAAATGAAATGCTGCCGATATTCGAGAACCTTGAAAGGATGGCAGCGGCGGTGGAGGATAAGGAGAGCAGCCTCGCAAAGGGCATGGCGATGGTCATCAAGCAGTTTGCGGACGGACTCGGCCGCTTGGGCCTAGAATTTATCTCTACGGAGGGAGAATTCGACCCCGCCCTCCACGAGGCGGTATATATGGAGCCGGTGGACGACGCCGCAAAAGACGGCCACATCATCGGAGCTCTCTGCCGCGGCTACAAGCTTGCGGGGCGAGTGCTCAAGGCCCCCCAGGTAAGAGTCGGCAAGTACAGCGGCTGAGTGTGAAGGAGGCCTAAAGCCGATTAAGCAATAAAACGGAAGCAGCAGAAAGGCAGCTATAGAAAAATAGATGCCGGATGATACAGATAAAAAATCAAAAAACATTATTAAAGGTGGAATGGATTATGGGAAAAGTCATTGGAATAGACCTTGGGACCACTAACAGCTGCGTGGCGCTGAAAGAGGGAGACAACGTCACGGTAATACCGAACCCCGAAGGACAGCGTACGACCCCTTCGGTCGTAGCCTTTACAAAAGACGGCGAGATCCTCGTCGGGCAGCTTGCGAAACGTCAGGCCATCGTCAACCCCGACCGCACGGTAATTTCGATCAAGCGCGCGATGGGAAGCGATAAAACGGTGACCGTAGACGGCAAAAAATACACGCCGCAGCAGATATCGGCGATGATCCTGCAGAAACTTAAGAAGGACGCGGAAGAATACATCGGCGCCTCGGTGACGGATGCCGTCATCACCTGCCCGGCCTACTTCACGGACGCGCAGCGCCAGGCGACGAAAGACGCCGGCACCATCGCGGGACTCAACGTCCTGCGCATCATCAACGAACCGACGGCGGCCTGCCTCGCGTATGGAGTGAACCTTGAAAAGGGCGACCATAAGATCATGGTCTACGACCTTGGCGGCGGCACCTTCGACGTTTCGATCCTGGACGTCGGCGACGGCGTCTTTGAAGTCCTTTCCACGGCGGGCGACAACCTCTTGGGCGGCGACGACTGGGACGACGCCGTTGTGAAATGGCTTGCCGGGGAGTTCAAGAAAAGCGACGGCATCGACCTCCTGAAGGACAAAATGGCCTCGCAGCGCCTCCGCGAAGCGGCGGAAAAGGCGAAGATAGAGCTCTCCTCGATGCAGGAGACGACGATCTCGCTCCCCTTCATCACCGCCGACGCGAACGGCCCGAAGCACCTTGAGCTCAAGCTGACCCGCGCAAAATTTGAAGACCTCACGCGCGGTCTGCTCGACAGGACGATCGCGCCCGTCAAGACGGCGATGAAGGATGCCGGCCTCGAACCCTCGCAGATCAGCAAAATCCTCCTCGTCGGCGGTTCCACCCGTATGCCGATGGTACAGAAACTGGTGCAGGAAATCATGGGCAAAGAGCCGAGCAAGGGCATCAACCCCGACGAATGCGTCGCGATGGGCGCGGCCATCCAGGGCGCGATCCTCTCCGGCGAGCAGCAGGGCATCGTCCTCGTCGACGTTACGCCGCTTTCGCTCGGGCTGGAAACGCTAGGCGGCGTCTTTACAAAAATTATAGAAAAGAACACCGCGATACCCGTTTCAAAGAGCCAGGTATTCACGACGGCGGCCGACAACCAGCCGCAGGTCGAGATCCACGTCCTGCAGGGCGAGCGCGCGATGGCGGGAGACAACGTTTCGTTGGGACGCTTCTTCCTTGACGGCATCAAACCGGCGCCGCGCGGAATCCCGCAGATTGAGGTTACCTTCGATATCGACGCCAACGGCATCGTCAACGTCACCGCCAAAGACAAGGCGACCGGCAAGGCGCAGAACATCACGATCCAGTCTTCGCGCCTCAGCGACGAGGAGATAGAAAAGATGCGCCGCGACGCCGAGATCAACGAAAGCGCCGACAAGAAGCGCAAAGAGCTCATCGAAGCGCGCAACGAGGCGGAGTCCGTCATCTACCAGGCCGAAAAACTGGTCAAGGAATCCGGCTCCGCGGACGCGGCGGCCCAGGCGAAAGTCAACGACAGGATAGCCAAGGTCCGCGAGAAGATGGGCAGTGAAGACACCGAGGCGATAAAGGCCGAGTCGAAACAGCTGATGGACGAAATGAGCGTTCTCGCTCAGGCGGCCCAGAGCGCGGGCGCGGCGGCGGGAGCCGGCGCGCAGCAGACGCCGCCGGAAGAGAACCCCGACGGCGAGACCGTAG
>CAKSWL010000111.1 GCA_934511335.1 uncultured Cloacibacillus sp.
CCTTCGTCTTGATCGCCGTCTACCTGCTGCTCACGGCCGGATGGCAGTTCACCCACGGCGGGATCACCCAGAAGGCTCTGCTCAACCTTTTTCTTGGCTGCTGCAGCGTGCTGGTGGTAAGATACGAAAAGCGTATCTACGTATCGCCGCTCGGATTCGTGAAGGAGACGCACACCTGGGTGTCGCATCATCGGGAGCTCCTTCAGTGGAGCGAGGTGAAATATGTCACCTTCGCCTCCAAGGGCAGCCGCCTGATGGCTCTCATCGAGAAAGATTCGATCGGCTGGAAGCTCTTCTTCACCATGGAGGACCTTCCTAAGCTTAAGGAGATCCTCAAGCAGTACGCGCCGAAGATTCCCATTAATGACATAAGCTCAAAATTCTAAATCAGGCTTTGGAGCTTAAAAACGCATAAAAACGGCCGCCGTTATGGTAAATACCAGATGGCGGCCGTTTTTATTTGCCTGCGGGGGCCCCGCCGGCGCTGCTTGCCTATTTTGCGAGGTAGGGGCCGACGACCTTCCGGGGGATCTCAAATTCCGGACTGCCGGCGGCTCCGGGGGCCACCTCGTATTTGTCAAAGCAAATGACGATGTTCCCCCTGTCGTTTATAAAAAAGTTCTGTCCCGGCTTGATCGCGCAAAAGCCCTCTTCCTCCTGGGGCGCAAGCCAGAAGGTCCCCTTCCCCAGTTTATTCTGGCGGCGCATCTCCTTGCTGATGTGGTCGCTGATCACCTTCACGTAGTCGGCCTTTTCGTTGAAGAGCCCGCCGAGTTCGATCAGCTTGCCGCTTTTTTTGTCGAAATTGTAAAGGGAATGCTTCGTTGAAGAGGAGCCGGCGATATTCATCTCATAGAGGTCGATTGCGAGCACCTCGTCGTTGTCCGTGCGGACTCTGTAATCAAGCACTACGCCCAGATGACCGCTGAATTCGGGGTCGTCCCTCAGCATTTCTCCGACCTCCCTCTCATAATCGGCGGCAAGCCTGCCCGCCCTCTGTCGGAAGGAGTCGTTGAGCTCGTTTTGCACCCCGTCGAGCGCCAGGCCGGTGACGACGGGGGTGACGATCTTCGCCTCAAAGCCGCGGAAGTTGGATTGGTAGGTGCTGAAGGTCTCGACGCGCACATCGATATTTTCCGCCCATGCCGCCGCGCCGCCTAGCAGCAGCGCCAGCGAAAGCGCCGCGGCGGCGTTCCTGAAATGTCTCATGCCCTTATCTATCTGGGCTCGGCGGCCTTGACGGCCTCCGCCATGTTTTTGCCCAATAGGCGGCAGAGCTCGAGGTCGGCCTCCGACGGCGAAGACTTCACCTCGATGGTGGGCTCCACGAGCTTCCAGTCGCCGCCCTGCTCCGCGAAGACCTGCAGCTCCGCGAGGGCTCCCTTGCTCCAACTGTAAGAGCCGCAGATGCCCAGCACGCGGTTTTTCATCATCTTGTTCTTGAGCGCGCGGCAGAGGGTCGCCATCGGCGGGTAGAGCTCCGTGTTGTATGTACAGCTGCCGAGGACGAGTCCGCGGTATTTCCAGATGTCGCGCACGATATAAGAGAGGTTGGAACGCGAGGCGTCGTGGACGATGACCTCCTTCACCCCCGCCTCGCAGGCCGCGCGCGCGATAGCGTCGGTCATAAACTTGGTGTTGCCGTACATCGAGCCGTATACGACGACGATGCCTTCGTCCGTCTGGTGGCTGCTCCATTTGTCGTACAGGTCGACGATGTGCTGTGGGTTTGAGCGGTGGATCGGCCCGTGGGCGGGGCAGATGACCCTCAGATCAAGGGCGCGGACCTTGGCGATCGCCTTTTGCGCCGGCCCGGAGTAACGGCCGACGATATTTGCGAAGTAACGCAGAGTTTCGTCCTCGTAGAGCCCCATGTCGAGCTCGTCGTCGAAGATGCCTCCCTCAAGCGCGCAGAATCCGCCGAAGGCGTCGGTGGAGAAGAGTACCTTTTCGGTCGTCTCGTAGGCGACCATACTCTCCGGCCAGTGAACCATCGGGATCATCGCGAAGGTCAGCTTGTGCCGGCCGAGGTCGATGACGTCGCCCTCCTTTACTTCGATCATGCCTTCGGTGATGCCGTAGAAGGCGCCGATCATCTCGATCGTCTTTTTGTTGCCGACGATCTTCATCTCGGGGTAGAGCTTGCGGAGGATGCCGATCGAACCGGAGTGGTCCGGCTCCATATGGTTGACTACCAGATAGTCGATGGTGCGTCCCTCAGGCTTGATGGAGACCAGACGCTCCATATAGGCTGAAAGTTTGTCCGCCTTTATCGTATCTATGATCGCGCACTTTTCGTCGTTGATGAAATAGGCGTTGTAGGCCACGCCCCGGGGAAGCTCCCAAAGCCCTTCAAAAAGGTCGGTTTCCCGATCGTTTCCTCCTATCCAATATATAGAATCCGTCACCTTGATTGCCTGCTGTATCATCTTTGCAGTTCCCTCCTTATAGATATTGCCTATGCGACATATTATATAACAAGGAGTTCTGTTCGCAGGGCGAAAATTGCCCGCCTGCGATGTTAATAAACGCCGCTTGATTACCATGATAGAATTGAATGGATTGACTTGTCTGAAATTAACGGTCAAATGTTGCAATTTCTAGAGAGATGGGCAATAATAATACAGTGTGGTTTTTTGTAAAATCTACTAGTGTGCTGACGGTCATTCATACGGTGACCTCATATGTTTCGCAAGGAGGCGGAGTAATTGTTCGAACCAACACAGCTCCAAGAAGTAGCAGTGGGAAAGAAGGCCTACGAAGCGGCCGTTGCCAAGGCGCTTACCAAGGGTCCCGAGAGAAAAGAAAACTTCACCACAGGCGGCGGTATTCCTCTTAAGAGAACCTATACCCCCGAAGACATCAACGGCGTCGACTACGCCAAAGATTTGGGATTCCCGGGTGCTTATCCCTATACCCGCGGCGTCCAGCCCACGATGTACAGAGGCCGCTTCTGGACGATGCGCCAGTATGCGGGCTTTGCCACGGCGGAAGACTCCAACAAGCGTTACCGTTACCTGCTGAGCCAGGGCACGACGGGGCTTTCCGTCGCCTTCGACCTCCCGACGCAGATCGGCTACGACTCCGACGACCCCATGGCGGTGGGTGAGTGCGGTAAGGTCGGCGTCGCCGTCGACAGCCTTGCCGACGCGGAGATACTCTTCGGAGGCATCCCCCTCGACAAAGTCTCGACCTCGATGACGATCAACGCTCCTGCGTCGGTGCTCCTCTCGATGTACATCGCCGTTGCCGAAAAGCAGGGCGTGCCGATGAACGCACTCTCAGGAACGATCCAGAACGACATCCTCAAAGAATATATCGCACGCGGCACCTACATCTTCCCCCCCAAGCCGTCAATGCGCCTCATTACCGACATCTTTGACTTCTGCTCCAAGAATATCCCGAAGTGGAACACCATCTCGATCTCCGGCTACCATATCCGCGAAGCCGGCTCGACCGCGATCCAGGAGGTGGCATTCACGCTCGCCGACGGTATCGCCTACATCGAAGCGGCCATCAAAGCCGGACAGGACCCGAACGTATTCGGAAAGCGCCTCTCCTTCTTCTTCAACGCGCATAACGACTTTATCGAAGAGGTCGCGAAGTTCCGCGCGGCGCGCAAGGTTTGGTCACGCATCATGAAGGAGCGCTTCGGAGTCACCGAGAAGGGCGCCCAGATGCTTCGCTTCCACACGCAGACGGCCGGATGCACGCTCACGGCGCAGCAGGCAGAGAACAACATCGTCCGTGTCGCCGTCCAGACGATGGCGGCGGTATGCGGCGGCACCCAGTCGCTGCACACCAACAGCCTTGACGAGGCTCTTGCTCTGCCGACGGACAAGAGCGTCCGCATCGCCCTCCGCACCCAGCAGATCGTCGCCTACGAGTCGGGCGTCACGAACATCGTCGACCCGCTCGCGGGCAGCTACGCCGTCGAAGCTCTCACAAAAGAGATAGAAGAGGGCGCGTGGGAGTACATCAAGAAGATCGATGAACTCGGCGGCATGATGACGGCCATCGAAAAGGGCTATCCGCAGAAGAACATCCAGGATGCGGCTTACCAGTACCAGAAGTCGATCGAGTCCGGCGACCGTGTCATCGTCGGCGTCAACAAGTTCCAGATCGAAGAAGACATGTCAGAGCGCAAACTCCTGAAGGTCGACGCAAGCGTAGGCGTAAACCAGATTAAGAAGCTCCGCGAGATGAAGGCGAACCGCGACAACGTCCGGGTCAAGACGACGCTCGACGCGATCCGCGAAGGCGCAGAGGGCGATGCCAACCTTATGCCGCTCATCCTCGACGCCGTGCACGCGTACGCGACAGAGGGCGAGATCTGCGGCGTGCTCCGCGAGGTCTTTGGCGAGTACCAGGAGAACGTGGTTCTTTAGGATCGCGTGTGCTTTTTAAGGAGGAAGAAGAAATGGACCGTAAAATTCGCGTAGTTGTTGCGAAACCAGGACTTGACGGCCACGACCGTGGCGCGAAGGTCATAGCGAGGGCATTCAGAGACGCAGGCATGGAGGTCATCTACACAGGTCTCCGCCAGACACCGGAACAGATAGTAGCCACAGCGATCCAGGAAGACGCTGACGCGATCGGCATCAGCATCTTGTCCGGAGCGCATGAGTACTGCTTCAAAGCCATCATCGATCTTCTCAAGGAGAAGAACGCGGAGGATATCATCGTCTTTGGCGGCGGAGTCATCCCCGAGACCGATTATCCGACCCTTCTCGGCTTCGGCGCGGGTGCGATCTTCGGCCCCGGAACGCCGACCACAGAGACGATCGAGTGGCTCAAAAAGGCAGTAGCCGAAAAGAGAGAGAAAGAGGCGTAAATTATGGAAATCAAAAATGTAGACCATATCGGAGTCGCCGTAAAGAGCATCGACGAAGCCCTGAAGTTCTGGGAAGATACTCTCGGCGTGAAATGTCACGGGGTAGAGGAGGTCGCCGAGCAGAGAGTCAAGACGGCCTTCCTGCCCATCGACGACACCGAGTTTGAGCTCCTCGAGGGAACGACTGAGGACAGCCCCGTATCAAAATTCATTGAGAAGAACGGCCAGGGCATCCAGCACGTCGCGGTCAGAGTCGCCGACATCGAAGCGGCGCTTGCCGAGCTCAAAGAAAAGGGCGTTCGCCTGATCGATGAAAAGCCCCGCATCGGTGCGGGCGGCGCTAAGATCGCCTTTGTCCACCCGAAGGCGAGCGGCGGAGTGCTTCTTGAGCTCTGCCAGCGCGATTAATTAAGGAGAAAGGCTCCCGTGCCAGGGCGGCACGGGACGCCTTATACCATAGTACGGCCTATGGAGGAGCGCTCCCCGCGAGGGGCCTTCCGCTCCCCACATGAGAGATTATGAGGAGGTAAGAAGTAATGGCGGACAAAACGATCGACGAACTGTGCGCTGCCCTGGCTGCCAAACGCGAAAAAGCGGCTCTTGGCGGAGGGGAAAAGGCCATCGCCAAGCAGCACGAAAAAGGTAAGATGACCGCACGCGAGCGCATCGACGCAGTTCTTGACCCCGGCAGCTTCGTGGAGATCGATGAGTTTGTCGAGCACCGCTGCACCAACTTCGGGCTCGAGAAGACGACATTCCTCGGCGACGGCGTTGTCACCGGCTACGGTACGATAGACGGACGCATCGTCTACGTATTCAGCCAGGATTTCACGGTAATGGGCGGTTCGCTTGGCGAAATGCACGCCAAGAAGATCTGCAAGGTCCTTGACCTCGCCCTTACCAACGGCGCTCCCTGCATCGGCATCAACGATTCAGGCGGAGCCCGTATTCAGGAGGCGGTCGACGCCCTTTCAGGTTACGGACAGATATTCTTCCGCAACGTCAAGGCCAGCGGCGTTATCCCGCAGTTCTCAATAATTGCCGGTCCCTGCGCGGGCGGCGCCGTTTACAGCCCCGCGCTCACAGACTTTATCTTTATGGTTGACAAGGTCGGCATCATGCACATCACCGGCCCTGCGGTCATCAAGTCGGTAACCGGCGAAGACGTCACCTCCGAGCAGATCGGCGGCGCCCGTGCCCACAACACGACCTCGGGCTGCGCCCACTTCTTCGCGTCCAGCGAAGCCGACTGCTACGCCCAGGTCCGCAAAGTGATCAGCTACCTTCCCAGCAACAACATGGAAGAGCCTCCCTACATGGAGACCGGCGACGATCCCTCGCGCATGGACGCGGCGCTTCGTGATATGGTCCCCACAAACCCGAACAGAGGCTACGACGTCCGCGACATCATTAAGAAGGTCGTCGACAACGGCGATTTCTGTGAAGTCCAGGAACTCTACGCCAAGAACATCGTCACCGGCTTCGCGAGAGTCGGAGGACGCGTCATCGGCATCATCGCCAACCAGGCAAAGTTCATGGCCGGCTGCCTCGATATCGACGCCTCCGACAAGGCGAGCCGCCACATCCGCATCTGCGACGCCTTCAACATCCCCATCGTCACATTTGAAGATGTGCCCGGATACCTCCCCGGACTCAACCAGGAGATGGGCGGCATCATCCGCCACGGGGCGAAACTCCTCTACGCCTACAGCGAAGCGACGGCGCCGAAGATCACCGTCGTCATGCGCAAGGCATACGGCGGGTCATACCTCGGCATGTGCAGCAAAGACCTTGGCGCGGATGTAGTCCTTGCCTGGCCGCAGGCTCAGATCGCGGTCATGGGCGCCGAGGGTGCGGCGAACATCATCTTCCGTAAAGAGATCGACGCCGCCGAGGATAAAGCCGCCAAGCGCGCCGAGAAGATCGAGGAGTACAAAGAATCATTTGCCAACCCCTATCGTGCGGCGCAGCGCGGATTCGTCGATCGCGTCATCCTCCCCGAGGAGACACGTCCCGCCCTCTATCAGGCGCTTCTGATGAC
>CAKSWL010000112.1 GCA_934511335.1 uncultured Cloacibacillus sp.
CTGAATCTCACATATCAGACAAACGGTTTCGCCGCCGTAGTCGGGCCGTCAGGCATCGGCAAGACCTACACCTCAAAGCTCTTCACAGAGTCACATCCAGACACGGCATATATCCGCTGCGCCGACGGCATGTGCCAGGGTGATGTAGTCAACATGCTGCTGGAGATCGTCGGCCTGCCTACCTACGGCACCAAAACTCAGCGCATGAGACGCGCGATCGCCGCCATGCGCGACAGCGGCGTCAAGATGATCTTAGTCGACGAAGCAGATCTGCTTGTCACAGATGGCAGTAAGCCCGCGATCCTGCGTAAGATATCCGTCTTTCGCGAGATCAAAGAGGCGGGTATCGGCGTCGCCATGATTGGTCTTGAATCATTCGACAACGCGCTGCGCCTTGTCGGTGAGACCTATGTAACAAGCCGTCTCGACTACTTTCGGCGCGTGAAGGACACGGCGACGGAAGAGCTCGCCTATTTTATCTCCAAACTCGGCATCGATCCGGAGACGCCGGAGGCAAGGCACGCAATCTCGCTTGCCCCTAAGCGCGGCAGCCTCCGCCTCATCACCAAGTTTGCGCAAACAGCGAACCTTATCGGCCTGCGCGAGGCATTGGCCGTAATATTCAACGCCACAGGGCATATCAAGGAGGTTTAACATCATGAAAAAGTTAGTCAGGCACTATCTCAACAAACTACTGGGAATCAAGAAATCGCCGAAGAAAGACCTCTTCTGGCCGCAGGTGATCAAATCGGCCTGTAACGCGGACAGAGCATCGGCAAAGCTTAGGAACAGTATCATCATCAACCCCGGAGGATCATTATCCATCTATAACGCGAAAGGAGAGTGCATAACATGGCGAGGGTAAAACTGCAGAACCTCCAGCCCATACGCACCGCCGAAGAGGCAAACGACGCGCTACGCGAGCTGGGAGAACTAAAAAGGATCACGGCCGACATCGAAAACCGCATGAACGACGACATCGCCCTCATTAAACAGGGAGCAGCTCAGGAAGCAGCGCCGCACAATTCCCGCCGCAGCGCGCTGGAGAACGGCCTTCTGGCATACGCCGAAGCGCAGAAGGCCGTCATCTTCAAAGATAAGCGCAGCCTCAAGCTAGACTACGGCGAACTGGGCTATCGTCGGTCGGCGGAGCTGGCTCCCCGAAAGGGCGCAACATGGAAGAGCATCCTCGGTAAGCTAAAGGAACTGGCTTTCAAAGAGGCCATCCGCACTAAAGAAGAGCCGGACAAGGAAATCATGAGCCAGTGGCCGGACGAACGCCTAGAACTGGTGGACTGCGAGCGTAAGCAGAAGGATACTTTCTGGTTCGAGCTCGACGAAGAGAAACTGGCAATGCTGCCGTAGGAAACTGTCTACTAAAGGAGCCCAGACGTTATGGAATCGACTATAACTTGTAAAACTGAAGCAAGACCTGAAGGCTGGGAGATGGGGCCTTTTTCAATCCGTTTCCACTACTTCAGGAACGGAATCAGTCTTTGCGGCAGATATCACTCAGAAGCTACGGTTCTACGATATGAAGATCCCCGCGTAGACCTCTGCTGCCGCGAATGCGCTAAAAGAAAGCTTCGTGAGCCTTAATGCGAAACAGGGCTTCGGCCCTGTCACCGGAAAGCGGTGTTTTCGGTCTGATGAGCAGCCAAAGGAGCGATAAAAAGATGACAGCGCCAAAAAACATCACAGCCACACAGAAAAAAATCATCTGGAGCATCGCGCGCAAGTCTTTGTGTCTTGACGATTCTACACTCTACTCCTGCATTATGCAGATGTTTTCGGCAGAGCGCATGAGTGCGCTTTCCGCCGCACAGGCGGATCTGCTCATCAAGGAGCTGCGCCGGAAAGAATGCGGCCTCGGCGACCGCCTGACCGCCCTTCAGTACCGAGGCATCACGCGCCGCGCGAAAGAGCTTGGCTGGAGCCTGAAAGGGCTGCACCAGTTCATAAAAAATGAAACCGGTATAGACGAACTCTCATGGCTCACAGTGGAACAGGCCAGGTTCGTCATCACAGGCATGGAGAAAATAAGAAAGTGGCGGGAAACGCACCCCAAAGAGGAGAAAATAGATGGCGTACAGTGAGAACGTAAAAAAAGAGGCCAAGCGCCTTTACCTCTCCGGCTACAGCGCAAGCGAGGTCGCCGAACGCATCAACGTCAACCCCGACACCGTCTTCCGATGGCGGGCCCGATACAGATGGGACGAAGAGACGACCGACGACTCCGTAGCCGGCATAAAAAAACAGATAGCGGCGATCATAGCCTCCGAGGAAGATTTGACGGAGGCACAAACCCGTAAGATAGAAAAACTTACGAAAGCAGTGGACAAGCTGGAACGTTCATCAGAGCGAGAAGGCAAAAAGGCAAGAGGCCGCAAACGCAAGAAAGAGGCCCCCGACGCGCTGCGCGCCGAGGTGATCGGCGACATCAGAAGCCGAGCTATGGATACCCTGTATCAATATCAACGTAAATTTCTTGAAGACGAAAGCCTCTATCGTTTGTTGCTCAAAAGCCGCCAGACTGGCTTTTCTTATCTGCTCGGGCTGGAAGTAATGCTTGGGGCAATCTCACGTGGCGAGAATCAAATACTCATTTCAGCCTCGCAGGATCAATCGGACATCGTGCGCCGCTACTGTACGATGTGGTGCGAGAAATATGAAGTCGAATATCTCGAAGACGGAAATTCTCTCATCATGCCCGGCGGTAAACGGTGTTTCTTTTTGCCGAGCAACCCAAGGACAATACAGGGATATACGGGAGACCTCTATCTTGATGAATTCGCATGGCATATGAAGAACCGCCTCATGTGGGGACTTGCCACGCCGATCGCGACGCAGGGAGGCAAGCGCATCACGGTTATCAGCACCCCGTACACGGAAACAGATATGTTCGGCGAGCTTGTGACACGCCCTGAGAAGTATTTGAGATTCAGCCGCCATAAGGTAACTATTCACGACGCGAAGGCGGAAGGGCTGCCGGTAGATATCGACGATATTCGCAGCCTTGTAGACGACATTACTTTCGCCCAAGCTTACGAATGCCAGTTCTTCAGCGATGTTTTGTCTCTACTGTCTTCTGATGAGATTAGAGCGGCCTTCAACGATGATTGTCTGTGCTATGTTCCGAACTGGGTCAACGGCGGCGTTGATATCGGTCGTTACAAAGACCTTACAGCACTGATTTTAGCGGAACAATTTATGGAAAATGGCGATAAATTCGTCGCCGTACGCCATATGGACACTCTAAATAACGTGACTTTTGAGGGACAGAAGAGTCATATAGCGGCTGTGATCGAAAGCTGGAAAGTCAAGCGTATGGCAATAGACGCAACTGGAATTGGTTCAAACCTTGCCGAGGACATGCAACGTCTTTACCCTGGCAAAGTTCTACCTACAGCATTCACAAGAGAGAAGAAGGAAGCTTGGGCACTCGGTGTCAAAAAGTTGTTCGAGTCCGGCAGGATTTATATTCCAAACGATAGGGATCTCGTAATGCAGCTTCAGAGTATAAAGCGTAAGCCCACTGAGCGCGGTTTTACATACGACGCCGACCGAAACGAACAGGTCAAGCACGCCGACCTTTTCTGGGCCTTGGCCCTCGCTGTACAGGACTTCGCGGGACGGCGGCGGGTCATGACGTCCGGCAATATAAAAATTCTGCGTTAGGAGATGAAAAGATGATATGCCCGAACTGTGGTTCCAAGCTGTCAGTCGCATGGACAAACGATCTGCTAGATGTCATAGAGCGGAATCGTCGCTGCCCGAATTGCGGAAAGTATTATAAGAGTGTAGAGGTTTTGAAAAGGAGCATAGATCGCGATGAAGCGTCTGCAAAAAAGCGCGGCATTGAATCTGCAAGGCACAATTAACACGCTGAAGACGGCGCTCTCCAAGGCGTGGGACAGGCAAGCCCGCGCCTTTTTGCTTGATCTGCTTACAGAGGCGGAGCTTATCGGAGCCGAAGGTCTACCATCTGAAGGAGAGATCGCGCGCATTCACGAGAAAGCCGAAAACTACCTTGGCGCTGGCTTGGCGGAAGCAGCCCGGCAGCCCGTGATATCGGCGCAGTCCGCCGCCTACCAGATTGGTAAGCGTGCAGTCGGTACTGACTTCAGCTTCACCCGCAAGGATATCAACGCGCTCGACATTCTGCGCGACGATATGCTCTTCTGGGTCGGCAAGAGCTACGACCGTCAGTTCTCCGGCTGGATGCAGGACAGGGTCAGAGAATATTTCGACGAAGGCCTTTCCCGCGTGCAGCTGACGGAGCGGATCGCGGATCAAATGAACGTCCTTGATCCAAACGTGAAGGATTATATCGCGCTGCTTGCCGATCACAACACGACCAGAGTCGCGGAGATGGGGCACGTCAGCGGTTATGAGGATGCCGGTATCGAATACGCCGAGATCGTTGCCGTCATGGATAACCGTACAAGTCCCATCTGCCGCCATCTAAACGGCAGGATCATCCCCGTGTCGGCCATGTCCGCGCAGCGCGATCGGCTGCTTGCCGCCTCAAAGAGCCGTAGCATTGCAGCCGCGAAAAAGGCGCAGCCGATGATGTCCGCCACCAGCGGCATCGGTCTTGACGTGCTCAACACCACGCCGACGGGGCAGATCATTGAACAGGGCGTCGGATTCCCGCCATATCATTTCCGGTGCAGGACGACCACCGTCGCGCACTTTTTGCCCGCCGAGTACCACGAGCAGGTCAAAGAATGGGCGATAAACGGCGAAATACCGCATAAACAGCTTCCAGATCTTGTTGGCTATGCGAAGAACGCCCATTGGGGCACGCATAATCAAATATGGGATAAGAGAAACGGCGGGGATGGCAAACCACATCCGACAGCTTTCGTACATTATATGAAACACCGCGGCCAGTTCAAACATATCAAGATCGAATCGCAGTTGGAGTATAATCAGCGTGCGATGGAGCTGATTCGGGGCGGAAAGCGCGATCTGTATCTGGCGATCCGCAATAAAGAACATCCATATCCTGTTCTGATGGCCTATGATCCTCAGACAGAAGAGTTCGTGGCCGTCAACATAAAAGGACAAAACATAGCGACGTATTATCATGTCGGTACACATGCCTGGGAAGCTAAAAAGAATGGGCATGAGATTTTTATAGCATTGCCAAAGGAGGTACAGAAATGGATTCCGTTCATAAATATCTAAGCGAAGAGATGGATTCCTACGGACTCAAGACGATCGATGAGCTTACAACACTTATTTATGAGGGGGCCGGATTCGACTGGATTCGCGATAAAAACAATGATTGGGACTATCTGGATAACCATTACATGGAATTAGAAGTGCGCTCGGCTCTCGAATTTATCCGCCCGGAGTTGCCTTTGATGGCGCTAGCCACCCTAGATAAATGGGACGTCCTCTACAGGGAATGGATAGCCAAAGGGATATTCTATGAGCGTTATGCCGCCATTGGCGGATGGCGTTTCACCTGGGAAAGGAAACGCGAATATACCGCAGAATTGCTTGGTCGTCCCATCCCCAAATCCCATTGGTGGTACTGGCCTTCGTAAGAAAAATGAGGTTCGAGTTCAAAAATTATCCACATCACCCCAAAAATGGCGTAAAAAAGAATTATCGATTGCAGAACCATGACAATATTATTACAAACGAGAAAACTACGCTATGACTAAAAAAATGATTGCGGAACCAAATTTTTAGTGGTTCCGCAATCAGGTTCCGCAATCGAGTTATCCACATGGTCTAAAATAGCAAAAACAGCCTCAAAATCACCCGATCGAGGCAGTTTCTAAAATTTTCGTAAACACCTTAAAACTCAGTTTTAATGCACCTTTAAAACGTTCTGGGCAGTTCTTAAACGCCTCTAAAATTCTTTTAAACGCCCTCGCCTTCAAAAACTCCAGAATCCGAGTAAAATCGGATTTCTCGGCATAATTCCGCCCGTCATTCTCACAAGCCAATAATCTCAAAAAGCTCGATTTCTCAGTAATATCAACGCCTCGCAGATCACCCTCAAACCTCTCCACTTATCAGATTCTACGAGAATATACAACATAACATAAAACGGCGGATGTTGCCGCTTCCGCCCCTATCTTCGCAGCGGGCCGCGACAAAAAACGAGGCCCGCCAAGAGCCTCGTTTTTCACATCTTTTGGACGGCAAGCGGGCCCTAATCGAGGGATTCCAGCTTAGCCACGGCCTTGTCGAGGAAAGAGTCTGAGAAGTATTCGATGTTCCCCGCGTCGCAGAGGGCGGCGAGCTCGGGAGCGAGCGGTATTTCACCGAGGAAATCGACCCCGTACCGCGCCGCCGTCTCGGCGGTCCTGCCCTCACCGAATATCTTTATTTTTTTGCCGCAGTCGGGGCATTCGATATAGCTCATATTCTCGATGATGCCAAGGATAGGCACATCCATCTCCTTCGCCATACGCAGCGCCTTTTCCACTATCATCGAAACGAGCTCCTGCGGCGAGGCGACGATGATGATCCCGTCGACGGGCAGAGACTGGAAGACGGTAAGCGGCACGTCGCCCGTTCCCGGGGGCATGTCGACGAAGAGGAAGTCCTCATAACTCCAGACGACGTCGCTCCAGAACTGCTTCACGACTCCCGCGATCGCGGGGCCGCGCCAGATGACGGGCGTCGCCTTGTCTTCAACAAGAAGGTTTACCGACATCACGTCGATGCCGCCCTTTGAATGCTGCGGCAGAATGCCCGAACTGTTGGAGGTGGCGAGCGTCTCCACGCCGAACATCTTCGGTATCGACGGTCCCGTGATGTCCGCGTCGAGTATGCCGCACTGGTTGCCCTTTTTCTGCATCGCGGAGGCCAGCAG
>CAKSWL010000113.1 GCA_934511335.1 uncultured Cloacibacillus sp.
CTACCCGGCCAACGATCACTCCTGCTCCGTCGACGGCTGCCTGCGCGCCGAAGCGAGCCGCGTGCTCGGCGCCTACGTGCGCAAGAGCGTGCTCTCGCGCAACTGCGTGATCAACTCCGGCTCCGTCGTCGAAGAGGCGATCATCGGGCAAAACGTCAATATCGGAGAGAACTGCCGTCTGCGCCGCGTGATCGTCGACGCGCACAACGTCATCCCCGACGGCACCTCGATAGGCTTTGACCCCGTGGCCGACGCAGAACGGTATCATGTCGACCCGACCTCAGGGATAGTCGTCGTAGGGATGCCTAAGATACAGCTGCGCAAAAAACTCCAGATCCCCGGTTCATACCAAAACATGTTCACCAGCGACGGCTCGGGATTCTAAAAACTCACAAAAAACCAAGAAGGCCGGTCCGCTCTCAGCACGCGGACCGGCCCTCTTCTATACGTCTATACGCCGAGCCCGCTTTTCTGCCGGCAGGGCAAAATCAGAGCAGGGCGGATATACCTTTCTTCTCCAGGAGATGCAGAAGCTTTCTTGACGCTCCGGCGGGTTTTTTCGCCCGGCCTCCCACTTCTGCACCGTCGACAGGCTGGTATTCAGCACTCTGGCAAAATAGGAGGGCACAGGGTCAAGGCAGAGCGCGTCATATTCGCTCATACGGCTGTCGCCGATGATGCCATGTTTATGAAGCGCCCCCGCGGCGCCGTGTATCTCGGTAAGTATCGGGCTATTAGTCTTTTCGCCCATTTTTTATCTCCTAAAAATCACCGCACCGCGAAGGGCCCCGTCTGACAACTCAACTTTTTTAATCGAATTTATGATGCGCGCGTTTTAAATATCCTAATCGTCATAATATAGCACTAAGTGCAGCTTGCCAATCTATCCTTCGTCAGCCGTCTGATAGACTTCGCTGACGATCTCCGCCTCCTCTGGCGTAACGATCAGCCTGCGGCTCATATTTTCAAGGATCGTCCTGCCGCCAGCGAGATACCAGCGGTCAAGCATCTCCGCCTGCCCGCTTTCGACCAATTTTTCAAGATCCTCCGGCCAATCGGAGCGCTTCTCCTCGTTCAAAGTCGCTATCCTCACAAAACCGCGTTTGATAACGACCGCGGCACCCTCGCTCCCCTTGCTTCTTATCGTCACAAGTTTCATTGAAAACAGCCCCTTCAAAAAATCTCTCTATTATTATAATGCACCTGCCGGAACTATGCAGAGTGAACAACGCCGGTGCAGACACATAAAAGCCTCCCGCCCTGCGCCCGTACGGCATAAACGATGCCATGGACATTGCGGAGAAGGCCGCGGCACGGCACGCAAAGGCCCGTTCCCGGCTGGAATAAGGCGGCGAGAACGGGCCGATGTCATTGTCGTTGTTGTTTTACTTTAATAAAAGTCTCAGGCCCGCCGGGCCTTTTGTCATCCTATCACCCACCGCCTCCGCCGCCATTGCTGTTCGAGCCGCCGCATGAGTCTTTGGCCTTTTTCACGGCCTTTACTGCGTCGCGTCCGGGGGCTTTCGAGTCTTCAGAGGTTTCGAACATCTTCTGCAATTCTGGTATCCATTCATCCTTGGTCATATCGACGATGTCAACCGCCGTCTTTACGCCCTCCGCTACGCACTTGGGGCTTCCGCCGCCGACGATGGTCAGCGTATTGACTGCCATGTTTACACGTTTCAGGTTTGTGGTGTCGGTCTCCTTCTCGGTCACGGCGTCGATAAAACCTATCGCGGAATCCACAAAGCCAAGCCCGCCGGCCACAATTCCCAGTGTAAAGAGCGCTCCGGCTCCCACGGCGCCGACTGCCGTCGCCGCGGCTCCGACAGCCGCACCGCCTACAACAGCAGCGCCTGCCAACAACCCCGCGCTTGTAATAACGCCAACACCAGAGGCAACTACAAGACCAATTTGCGCGTTCTGCGCCTCGCCGAGCCACATGTCTGTTTCATTCGTATAGCCCACGTCGGCGGTGTAACCGGCGATGCTGTTCAATCCCGCCTCGATCCCATCAAGAGAAGAGGCGTCAAAGGCATAGGCGGGGCGAGCGAATAGACGGCTCAGCGCCTTCACAAACAGCGTACGCTCCTCTTCGTCCATGCCGGCCATCGCCATCTTGCCCATGTTTATATTGCGCGCGTATTTTTTCGCGCTGGAGCTCAGGTCTTTCATCAGCGTCTTCAGCTCAAAGCGCATCGCCTCAAGCTCCTCCTGCGTCGGGGCCTTTTTTCCTTTGTACTTGGCGTCATATATCTGCTTGTAATAGTATCTGTGCCCCATCTCCGCATTGACAAACGCCTCGCAGTATCTAGCGTGTTCCTTCATTATCAGATCCATATACCTTTGCGGAAGAACGGAGCCCTCCTTTGGCAGGGCCTCCCCGTTTTCCGCCGCAGCGCGACTAGGGGCCTGGGCGGCGGCATTATCCTCTTGCTTAGAGGAGAGCGCCGCCTCCGCCGGAAGGGAGGAGAATATCAGCGTGTATATCAGGATAATCGATGTGACGGCTTTAAATAACTTTTTGTCTCTCATATATGCGGGAGCCTCCTTCGTCATTTTTCCATGTTCTTGAGATACGCGTCCGTTTTAAGCCAGGCAGCCTTCGCAAGAGAGCCCTATTTCAGAGGCGGCCGTATGCGGCTCCCCGCGCGGAATAGCTCTTTTTCACCCGCGCAGAAAACGGCTCATCTTCACGTTGCAGCTGTTTTTCTTCGAGTCATTATTGAAAAAGCCCATGCTCTGCTCAATGGCGATCTTTTTCGCCTTCAGCGCAGCTCTTCGCGCACCGCGGCTTCGGCCGCGAAGGATATAAGCAAACAGCAGAGAAAAAGCCGTCATTGAAATAAGGCGACATTCTTTAGCGCGGTTTACCTTTTAAGTGTAAAACATACGCCGCCCCTACCTGGATTTACTAAATTTAATCTAAATTTACTAAGTTTTATCATAGAAGGTACTCTTATGCAAGCGCCTCATACTTGACTGTTGTTGTTCCGTGTGCAGCTTTGTCAAGTCGGAGAACAACAACATAAAGCTTATTTCCCTATTGACAAATGTATCAGCGCGCTGTAATCTACACCAAGTTGGTAGAGAAGGTGAGGATTATGGCGATCACACAAAAATGTCAATACGCCCTGAGAGCGATATACGAACTCGCTCGCCGGCAGCAGGAGGGGCCGTGCAAGATCGGCGCGGTCGCCGAAGCGCAAAATATCCCCGTGCGCTTTCTGGAAAACATCCTGAGCAGCTTAAAGAGCGCCGGTGTAGTCGATTCCGCGCGCGGCAAGGACGGCGGATATTTTCTTGCGAAGCCTGCCGACGCGATAACGGTCGGCGAAGTGATACGCTTCATCCAGGGGCCGCTGGGGCCCGTGGAATGCGGCACGCGCATGGAGGAGGACTGCATGCTGTACGACGACTGCGTCTTCCGCCCGCTTTGGGACAAAGCAAGGGAGGCTCTGGAATCCGTCTACGACGGCACGACCTTCCAGGATCTCGTCGATCAATCAGACAACAGCTGCCACCGGCCAGACTGCTGGTGCGGCAAAAAGAATAAAATTTAAACTCTATGAGGTGAACTGGCATGGCACCACGTGAAGTATATCTTGACAATTCAGCGACGACAAAAGTCGACCCCAGGGTAACGGAGGCGATGCTTCCCTACTTTTCGGAAAAATACGGCAACCCCAACAGCCTCCATAAGTTTGGACGCGAGGCCCGCGCCGCGGTCGACAAGGCGCGCTCACAGGTAGCGGCCCTGATCAACGCCAAGCCTACCGACATCGTCTTTACCGGCGCCGGCAGCGAGGCGGACAACCTCGCCATCAAAGGGGCGGCCTGGGCGCTGAAGGAGAAGGGCAAGGGCAATCATATAATAACGAGCGCCATCGAACACCACGCCATCCTTGACACCGTCAAGTGGCTCGGCAAGATGGGCTTTGAATATACGATCCTCCCCGTAGACGGCAGGGGCATGGTCTCCCCCGCAGACCTTGAGGCGGCGATCCGCCCCGAAACGATACTGGCGACGATCATGTTCGCAAACAATGAGATCGGCACCATCCAGCCGGTCAAGGAGCTCGGCGAGGTCTGCTATAAGCACGGCGTGATGTTTCACGTCGACGGCGTGCAGGCGGCGGGACACATCAAGATCGACGTGCAGGAGCTGCCGGTAGACATGATGACGATGGCGGCGCATAAAATGTACGGCCCCAAGGGGCTCGGCGCGCTCTATGTCCGCAAGGGCATCAAGCTGATCCCTACCCTCCACGGCGGCGGACAGGAATTCGGCCTCCGCTCCGGCACAGAAAACGTCCCCGGCATCGTCGGCTTCGGCGTGGCGGCGGAGATCGCTAAGGAGCGCCTAGAGCGCGGCGATGATAAAAAGCTCGCCGCCCTCCGCGATTATTTCATCGACGGCGTCCTTTCGAAGATACCGGAATCGCACCTCACGGGAGCGGCGGGGGACGACCGTCTGCCCTTCCACACGAGCTTCACGGTCAAGTATATCGAAGGCGAGGGCATGCTGCTCCTTCTCGACGCGGCGGGGATCGCAGCCTCAAGCGGCTCGGCCTGCACCTCGGGAAGCCTCGAGCCGAGTTATGTGCTGCTCGCGACGGGACTTGACCATACCACGGCCCACGGATCGGTGCGCCTGGCGATGAGTCACGACACTACCAAAGAAGACATCGACTACGTGCTGGAGAAATTCCCCGCGATCGTAGAAAAGCTCCGCGCGATGTCGCCCTTTTACAAAAAGTAACAAAGACAGGAGATGAGGCTATGTACAACCAGAAAGTGGTAGACTATTTTATGAATCCGCGCAACGCGGGCAAACTTGACGACGCGAACGCAATAGGCGAGGTCGGAAATCCCACCTGCGGCGACGTCATGAAAATTTACCTCAAGATCGACCCTCAAACCGAGGTTATCGAGGATATCAGATTCGAGACCTTCGGCTGCGCGGCGGCGATCGCCACCAGCTCGATGGTGACGGAGCTCGCGAAGGGCAAGACGATAACCGAGGCGCTCAAGATAAACAATAAAGACGTAGCCGAGGCTCTGGGCGGCCTGCCCCCCGTGAAACTCCACTGCTCGCTGCTCGCGCAGGAGGGCATCCAGGCGGCGGTCGCCGACTACTACATGCGCAAAGACGGCAAACTTCCCGAAGGCGTCAAATTCCCCGGCAACTGCGCCGCCTGCGGCGGGCTCTGCGGCGGTCACGAGGAAGAGGAAGAAGAGCGCTACGTAAGCGAGGACCACCGTGTTGCGGAATAACAAGGGAAAGATCATCGCGGTATGCAGCGCCCCGCGGAAGGGCATGATCAAGCATGACGCAGGCGAAGGGCTGCTCATTGAGGGCGTCGGCCTGGAGGGCGACGCCCACGCCGGATTCATGCACCGTCAGGTGAGCCTCATCTCGATGGAAGATATCCGCACAATGATGGCGAAACTGCCAAACCTCGTACCCGGCAGCTTCGCCGAAAACCTCACCACCGAGGGATTCGACCTTGGTCAGCTCAAGATCGGCGACCGCCTCAAAGTCGGAGAGACGCTGCTCGAGGTCTCGCAGATAGGCAAAGAGTGCCACTCTCACTGTGAAGTCTTCAAACAGACAGGCGAATGCATCATGCCGAAGAGGGGCATCTTCACCAAAGTGATAAAGGGCGGCAAGGTTAAGAGCGGGGACACGATAGAGTTCGCATAAAATCTGCAGGGCCGCCGCGGGGCGGCCCCTTTTTAATGGGAGACGAAGACCGACCATGAGCCACGACCATCACTGTGAACACGACCACGAAGGACACGGAGCTGACGACTGCCGCGAACCTCACTGCTGCGGGCGCCGCCGCGACAAACAGGCGCGCCGCCACGTACAGGGACACGACAGCGGCTGCGGCTGCGCCTCCTGCCATACGCTTGACAATATATTCAGCGAAAACGAGGCGGACGAGAGAGAACAGCGGGCCGAATTCCGCAGGGAGACGACCTTTCTCGCCGCCGTCGGCGCGGTCTTTATCACCGCGCTCGCGCTGGAAGAGCTGGCGCCGGCAATCGCGCCGGAATGGCTCTTCAACGCCGTTTTCGTCGTCCTCTACCTCGCGTCGGGAGTTCCCGTCTTAAAGACCGCTCTCAAAGCCCTCTCACGCGGCGACATCTTCAACGAATTCACGCTGATGGGAGGCGCGACGCTCGCCGCCGTAGCCATCGGAGAAATGTCGGAGGCGGTCGGCGTCATGCTCTTCTACCGGCTCGGCGAAGCCTTTCAGGAACGCGCCTCCGCCAACTCCCGCCGCTCCATAAAGGCGCTGCTCGCACAAAAACCGATGACGGCGCGGATCGTGATCGACGGCAAAATAGTTGAAAAAGAACCTCAGGAGATCGTCAAGGGCGATATCGTGCAAGTGCTCCCCGGAGAAGTGATCCCGATAGACGGACACGTGATAAACGGCGTTTCACAGATAGACGCCTCCGCGATCACCGGAGAATCGATGCCCGTGCCGGCCTCAAAGGGGAGTGAAGTACACGGGGGAACGCTCTCTCTTGACGGCCTGCTGCTCATTGAAGCGTCTGGCCCCTTCGAGGATTCGACGATCGCGCGGATGCTCGAGATGGTGCAGAACGCCGTAGAGCGTAAGTCGCCGACGGAGCGCTTCATCACCCGCTTCTCCAAATGGTACACGCCCGCTGTCTTCTTTTTCGCCGCCGCGGTGATGACGCTGCCGCCGCTTGCCGGTTACGGCGCCTGGCACGAGTGGATATACCGCGGGCTCGTCCTGCTCGTCATCTCCTGCCCCTGCGCGCTCGTCATCTCCATTCCCCTCGGC
>CAKSWL010000114.1 GCA_934511335.1 uncultured Cloacibacillus sp.
GCAGAGTCCCCACCCGGAAGCGCCGGTCTCCACGGCTATTTCTTCCGCGAGGAGGTATTCACGATGCTCTTCAGCGAGCAGGGGGAAGAAATCGTTGGGCAGCCGCCCCGCCTTTTTTTTGTCCGCCAGCGTTTTAAGGCACCTTTGGGACTCTCTTCGTACCTCTTCGGCCGCCGGCGCTTTATAGCCTTTGCCGATATCGCGCGCCGCGTCCAGCTTCGCGTAGGCCTCTTTCGTATTCGAGCTCCATTTTGGGAAGGCCAGCAGCCATACCAGCTTTGGCGCTTTTCCCGCGGGGGTCAGTATCTCGCCTGCGCCGCGCGCCTCGGCGGTCTCGTCGTCCGAAGCGAGAAAGGCTATATCCGCGCCCAAACGGAAGATCTCCTCTTCTTTCATTTCAAGGGCATACTTTTCCCTGAGCCATTTCAGCAGGGCGGCGGCGTTTCCGCTGCCGGCCCCGATGCCGCTGCCGGCAGGGAAATACTTTTCAAGCCTTATCTTCAGGGGAGGGATGCCCGCGCTGCATTTTCTTGCCGCTCTCAGAGCTTTCGTCACGAGGTTTTCTCCTATTATCGACATTCCCTCTACTTCCAAAGAATCTCCCATAATTTCATCGTAATTTGCTTGAATTGTCAACCTTTCCGGCGCTCTTTTTTGCCAAAAAAGGGAATATATTTCATGATACCCGTCGCTGCGCTTAGAGAGTACCCTCAGGGTGAGGTTGATTTTGATAGGGGAATATATTACATTCTGCACCGCGGCCCTCCTGCATATATACTAAAACGCCCCGGCTCGTCATCTGCCGGGGCGTAGTCAGTCAAAGAATTTCTAAAAGAGATTTTCTCCGCTGGGTTCCAGCTGCAACTCCACTTCTCTTGTAAGGAGATCCGTGTAGCTGAATGAGATCGTGCTCTGCTGGGATTCTATAAACACCGTAAAGAGACTTGGATAAGTCTCCTTGATTATCCCTGTGCGCTCCTCAATCTTGCGCCTGCCGTTGGCCGCGCGGTATGAGATTTTGGACCCTTTGTGGAGAGACACTATCTCACGAATTGATTCTAAAGTATACGCCATACACAACACCTCCACAAATCGTCTAGTAATTGTACATCAAAACAGGTTGAATTGCAATACAATCTGCGCGGCGGAGGTGCGTTCCCGACCCTTTATGCGAACATTTATTTTTTCATTAAAATGCGTTTGTCGCCGACTCTCCTGGTAACTCCTTTGCTGTCGAAGTATTCAAGCAGCGGCAGCGCGTATTTTCTGCTGCTGCCAGTCGCGTCGCGCACGGCGGCGAGCGTGATGTCTCCGGAAATATTTGCTAACTTTTCTCTGAAATCCGCCTCAATTTCAGAGAACAGGAGATAGGCCCCCGTGATCAGCGCAAGCTCTTTTTTCTCCTTGAGATAGGCGACGACCCGCTTCATCTCTTCCGTCGTAAAGCCTAAGGCCGCCTGTGCCTCATCGACGCTGGGCATAGCGTAGCCCAGCTTGAGGGTGTAGGCGCGAAGGGCGGCGACGTTGGCGGAAAACTGCGCCTCGTCAAATGGCTCGAAATCGGCAAGCCGCGCGCGCTCATCCTCAAATTTTATCATCCCCAGTTTGTCAAAGAGGGCGAGAAGCTCCCGCGTAAATTTTGTCTCCTGCAAGTCGAGGGCCTTCGCGCATTCTTCGGAGGGCATCCCTTTTCTCTCCGGATGCTCCTTGTGGAAGGCGGCGAGCGCCTTCGCCAGCTCCGCTCCCAGTTCCTCCAGCTTGGCCTTTGAGAACAGCGCGGCATTGCCGCCGCGGATCACGCCTATTTCTTTGCGCGCTTCCAACGGAGAGATGGCGCGCATGAGCTCGGCGACAGTTATCTCATTCATTCTCGCCGCCTCCGAGGCGGCAAGAGCCCCGCGGTAATTTACCAGCGCAAGCAGCCGCTCTTTGAGGGGCGGCTCTTCGGAAAGCCTCTCTAGATATTCCAGCAGGGCGTTCTTCATCTGCTTGTTTTTGGGGCGTTCTCCGGCCGGCATCAGTACCTTTCCCCCCGCCGCCGTCGCCAGCGGGCTGTAGGTCCTGAGTATGAAGCGGCTGTTCATGGCGGTCACTACCTGATCTTCGGTGATCAACTGTGCCGCGGCGCTTTCTCCCGGCAAAATCTCTTCCCTGTCGAGCAGCGACACGCGCGTCACTGTGTCCGTGGTCCCTACATGGAGCCGCAGCCGCTGCCAGTGGCGGATCGGCTCTGCCGCGGGAAGCAGGCTGATGCAGACGTCAAGGCACTGGGAGGCGGTGAAGCAGTCTTTGGCGGTCACGACGTCCCCGCGATTTACGTCCTCAAGGGATACCCCCGCGAGGTTCGCCGCGACGCGCTGCCCGGCTGTGGCGATGGGGACCGAGGCGCCGTGTACCTGGATGGAGCGCACCTTTGAGGGGATGTTGCGCGGCATGACCTCGACTTCGTCGCCCTCGCGGATTTCGCCGCTGATCGCCGTGCCGGTGACGACGGTGCCGAAGCCGGAGATGTGAAAGGCTCTGTCCACGGGAAGAAAAAAGGCGCCCCGGCGGCTCTTGGCGTCCGCTTTTTCGGTCATCAGCTGCAGCGCCTTTTTCAGTTCGCCGATGCCCGCGCCCGTGACCGCGGAGACGGGGATGAGCGGTTTATCGGCGAGAAACGTATCGGACAGCAGAGACCTGGCGTCGTCCATCGCCATTTCAAGCATCTCCTCGTCGACGAGGTCTATCTTATTGATTACCGTCAGGCCGTTTTTAATGCCTAGCAGTGATAGTATCGCAAGGTGTTCGCGTGTCTGCGGCATCACGCCGTCGTCGGCGGCGATGACGAGCATTACCGCGTCGACGCCCGCCGCGCCGGCGACCATCTGGCGGATGAATTTCTCGTGGCCGGGCACGTCGACGATGCTTATCGTCCGCCCTGAGGGCAGCGTGAACGGCGCGAAGCCGAGCTCTATCGTCATGCCGCGTTTTTTTTCCTCCGCCAGGCGGTCGCAGTCGACGTCCGTGAGGCGCTTGACGAGGGTAGTCTTGCCGTGGTCTATGTGTCCGGCGGTGCCGATCACGAAGGGATACTCGTTGTTAGGCATCTCAGAAAACACGCTCCGCCGGCATTCCGAGTATCTCGCCGAGGGCGCCGATGATGCGTCTGTCGTCTCCGGCGCGCATGGTGCGCAGGTGGAAGAGTATCTTATCCTCCGCCGCCCCCGTAATGACGGGGCAGCTCACGCGGCGCAGCCTTTCCGCGAGCTTGCCGGCGCTGCCCATCTCGGGCAGGCGCAGCGCGACGGCGTATCCCGCGAGCGCCGATTGGGGGAAGGAGCCGCCGCCCACGGTGTCGTCGACCGGTACGACCTCTATCGTAAGACGCTGTATCTTTGTATTCTTGAAAAAGGCCCGGAGCCGGCGGCGGAACTTCTTCGCCTCTTCAAGCAGCTCCTCCTTTGTCTTGAATATCATGCCGATCGTCGGGATCGCGCGAAAATCGCCGCGCAGGTAGAGGCGCAGCGTCGCCTCGCAGGCGGCGAGCGTCATCTTGTCGACGCGCAGCGCGCGCAGCAGCTGATGTGATTTGAGTTTTTCGATCAGCTCCCTTTTGCCGACTATCGCGCCGATCTGCGGTCCTCCCAGCAGCTTGTCGCCGGAGAAGGTGACGAGGTCGCAGCCCGCCCGCAGCGACTCCGCGACCGTGGGGTCGTTCTCGCTCGAAAGCCCCGCCGCCGCGGTATCGATCAGCATCCCGCTGCCGAGATCCTCCATGAAGATGAGGCCGCGGGAGTGGGCGAGCGCCGCGAGTTCTTCGCGCGGGACCGCGCAGGAAAAACCGGTGACGCGGTAATTGGAGGGGTGAATCTTGAGAAGCATGGCGCTTTCTTCGGTGATCGCGCTCTCGTAATCCTTTATGTGGGTACGGTTCGTCGTGCCGACCTCTACCATCGTCGTGCCGGAGAGGGCCATGATGTCGGGGATGCGGAAGGAGCCGCCGATTTCGACGAGCTCGCCGCGCGAGACGATCGACTCCCTGCCCTTCGCGAGCGCCGAAAGCGCAAGGATCACCGCCGCCGCGTTGTTGTTCACGACGAGCGCCGCCTCCGCTCCCGTGAGGCGGCACAGCAGCCATTCAACGTGGTTGTTGCGGTGGCCGCGCGCGCCCTCGTCGAGCGAATATTCTAGGGTGCTGTATGAGCCGGCGATATCCAGCACCTCTTTCACCGCTGCCTCGGCGAGCAGCGAGCGTCCCAGGTTGGTGTGGATGACTACGCCGGTCGCGTTGACGACGCGGCGCAGGCTCGGCGCCGCTTTTTTCTCCAACAGTCGTTTGGCGTCGTTTTCGATGGATTCGAAGTCGAAGGCCGTATCCGGGGCCTTCAGGATCTTAGCGCGCTGGGCGGCGAGAAGCTCCGTCAGCAGCAGCTTCACCGTTTCGCGCCCCAGTCTTTCTTCATATCCCGCGATCCACGGCAAAGCCAGCAGCTTGTCCATGGAGGGGATGTTTCTCATGATTTTCTGAATGCTTGCCTCCAAGGGAAGTCCTCCCTGTTATTTTATATTGGTATTAACCCCTTAATTGTATATGAAAACCTCAAGAAAGTTATATGATTTCTGACCAAATCAGATTCGCTATCCTCATCCCCTTATTGGTCAGCCGTATCCCCGCGGCGTCAGCCTCGTAAAGATCGCGGGGAAATTTTCGCAATGAATCTGTGACCGCCGCGAAGGCCTTCTCGCCGTACCTCTCCGTAAACTCCCTCCCGTCGATGCCGGCGGTCATCCTCAGCCCCATCACCGCCGCCTCGCGGGCGCTTTTTTCTAGTGGCAGCCTTTCACTCTCCGCGACGGGCAGGCGGCCGCGCGAAAGCGCCGCCGCATAGCGCCGCAGATCGCCGAAATTTTTATAGCGCAGGCCCGACAGACAGCCGGCCGCTCCTGGTCCGGCGCCGATATATTCTCCCTCACGCCAGTAATTTATGTTATGGCGGCTCTCGCTTCCCGGCCTTGCGAAATTCGCGACCTCATATTGGGCGTAGCCCTTGCGCGGCAGATACCACTGCGCCCAGCGATAGGCGGCGTAGCCGTCGCCGAGCGTTTTTTCGTCGAGCGCGGCCCACGGAGTGCCCTCTTCCAGAGACAGCTGATAGAGCGATATGGGGCTGAGGCCGCAGCGCACCGCTTCGCGCAGCGTGCGCCCCCAGTTTGCGAAGCTCTGATGAGGCAGCCCGAAGATAAAATCCGCGCTCACCGAAAAACCCGCGGCGAGCGCCGCCGAAATCGCTCCGTGGGCCTGGCGCGAGCTATGGAGCCTCCCCATCAGCGAAAGCTCCGCGTCGTCGAAGCTCTGCACGCCGAGGCTGACGCGCGTCACACGCCAGTCGCGCCAGGCGAACAGATGCTCCGCTGCAAGAGAATTGGGATTCGCTTCGACGGTGACCTCCGCCGCGGGGGCGAAATCAAAATATCTCTCGACGAGCTCAATAAGCTCAAGCCATTGCGGCCCCGTAAGCGTCGTCGGCGTGCCGCCGCCGAAATAACAGGTGGCAAGCTTCGGGCGTTTCTCCGCAAAAAGGCGGAGCGCAAATTCGCGCCCCAGCATCGCGAGCCAAAGCTCACGCTCCCCCTCCTTCGGCACGGCGCTCTCAAAGGCGCAATAATTGCATTTGCGCCCGCAGAAGGGAACGTGTATATATAGAGAGAGGGAATCTTTGATTCCCGTCTTGGGGTTTGGCCTTTCCATCAGCGCGCCGCCGGCCGCCTATTTATCTTCCGCCTTCGTGACATCCATGAAAGCGAGGAAGGCCTCCTGCGGTATCGAAACACGCCCCACCTGCTTCATGCGCTTTTTGCCCTCTTTCTGCTTCTCAAGCAGCTTGCGCTTGCGGGTGACGTCTCCGCCGTAACATTTTGCGAGGACGTCCTTGCGCACCGCTTTGATGTTCATGCGGACGATGACCTTTTTGCCGACCGCCGCCTGCACGGGGACCTCGAACAGCTGGCGCGGGATCAGCTCCTTGAGCTTGCCGGCGACCGCATGTCCGCGGTGATAGGCCTGGTCGGCGTGGCAGATAAAGGAAAAGGCGTCGACCGGCTCCTCCTGAAGCAGCACGTCTACCTTGACGAGCTTCGCGGCGCGGAACCCCGTGTGGTCGTAGTCAAGCGAGGCATAGCCGCGCGTGCAGGACTTGAGCCGGTCGTGGAAGTCTAGGATGAATTCTGCAAGCGGCATGTCATAGGTGAGGCGCACGCGCTCCGGCGCGATATAATCCATCGCTACGTAAGTGCCGCGCTTGTCCTGGCAAAGCTGCATCGCGGCGCCTACGAACTGCTCGGGCGTAAACATCGAGAGCTTGATATAGGGTTCGCGTATCTCCTCGATACGACCGGGGTCGGGGAAATCGGAGGGGCGGTGCGCCTCGATGACCGAGCCGTCCGTCAGCGCAATTTGATAGACGACGTTTGGCGCGGTCGCCACCAAGTCGACGCCGAACTCGCGGTTCAGGCGTTCCTTTGAGATCTCCATATGCAGCAGCCCCAGGAAGCCGCAGCGGAAGCCGAAACCTAAAGCCGTGGAGTTTTCCGGTTCAAAGGAGATCGCCGAGTCATTGATCTGCAGCTTTTCCAGCGCATCGCGAAGCTGGTTGATATCCTCGCGCTCCACGGGATAAAACCCGCAGAAGACGACGGGCTTCACCTTCTTATATCCGGCAAGCGGCGCGGCGGCCGGTTTGGCGCTGTCGGTGACCGTATCGCCGACGCGCGCCTCGTCGATAGTCTTGATACTCGCGCAGATAAAGCCGACCTCTCCAGGGCCGAGCCTTTCGAC
>CAKSWL010000115.1 GCA_934511335.1 uncultured Cloacibacillus sp.
TGGGGGTGTAATCGGGTAACGCCCGTTGAGCCGACCAATACTAATACACCGAGGCCTTAACCTCATAAATCCTTTATAGACCTGATTTGGGACAATATTTGCCCCGTAAGAGGCAGATATTCCCCCAAATCCCGTGGGGAAGAAAAAGAAGGTCAAAAGCAAGGCGCGTGTGATATAATATCACGCGTGCATAATGACAAAGCAGATAGACGCGAAAAAGCGTTTATGAAATAGAGTTTCCGGTGCTAATAGAGGAGTGGATCCACCCGGTTCCATGCCGAACCCGGCAGTTAAGCACTCCATCGTCGATGGTACTACGGAGGGTATTCGTGGGAGAGTAGATCGGTGCCGGAATTAATTTTAAAAGCAGGCTCAGGACATTTCGTCTTGCGCCTGCTTTTTTTGTTGGAACGGGGGTGCTAAGCGGCGGAATTTTGTTTGTGTCAACACCTATCAACGGCGCATTGTTATTTGCCGTGCGGCAGTGTACAATGACCGTGAATAAATTTTCAGGGGTGTTGCAGATGGGGAAACAGGTTTTTGAGAAGGCCGCTGGGAAGAGCCCTGCCGCGGAAGGGTTTGCCGGCGGCGTTAAAAAATCTCTGCCAGTCATCATCGGCATGGTGCCGAGCGCGATGGCTTTCGGGATTCTGGCAAAGACGGCGGGGCTTACGGCTTTAGAGAGCCTGTTTATGTCGGCGGTCGTCTTTGCGGGCGCCAGCCAGTTCGCCGCGCTCAATATGCTGATGATCGGCGCCTCCGTAGCCGATATTCTTGTCACGACCGCGCTGCTTAACGCGCGCCATATTATGATAGGTTCTTCGATTTCGCAGCGTATGGAGCGGGGGATGGGGCCTGCCGCGAAGGGGGCGCTTTTTTTCTTTCTCACGGACGAGAGTTTCAGCCTCGCCTCTCTGCAGGAAGCGGAGACCGTCTCTCCCGGCTTTCTCTGGGGGGTGCAGCTGCCGATATATTTGACGTGGAACGTCCTTACCGTATGCGGTTATCTCGGGACCTCTTTTATGCCGCGGGATTTGCAGTCTAGTATGGGCGTTGCGATATACGCGCTCTTTGTGGCGATAATCATCCCCGCCGCCCGTCGGAGCCGCACGGCGCTCGTCGTCACGCTTTCGGCGATGGCGCTTTCGGCGCTTTTTAAATGGCTGCCGCTTTTCGCGCCGCTCAATCGCGGCGTGGCGATAATCATATCCGCCGGAGCCGCCGCTGTGGCCGGCGCGCTGCTTTTTCCGGCCGCGAAGGAGGCGCGTGAGTGATGTCGAAGATCGTCTTTCTCTCAATTTTGATGATGTGCGTCACCGCGCCCTCGCGCATCCTGCCGCCCTTTTTTCTCACCGGCCGCCGACTGCCGCCCTTTATTTCTTCGGTGCTCGGCTATATTCCATTTGCCGTTATCGGCTCTTTAATTTTCCCCGATATTCTTCTGGCGACGGGAGATTTTAAAAGCTCGGCCGCCGCTACGGCAGCCGCCTTTATTAGCGGCTGGTTCAGCGGCAATGCCCTAGTCGTGCTTCCCGCCTCGATCGCCGCGGCTTATCTGGTGACGAGGCTGGGGTTTTAAAAGGCTGGCGGCGCGCCGCCAGCCTCGTTTTCAGAGGGCCGCGATCAGTTCGTCGATCTGTTCTTCTTTTGTCGCCCAGCTTGTGCAGAAGCGCACCGCCGTATTCTCCGAGTTTCTCGATTAGGCCGTTGGGCAGGATGGGGAATTGCTGGTTCGTCCGCGAATCGACGAGGAAGGGATAGCCTTTGGCGGCGCAGGCCGCGCGCAGCTTCATGGCCAGCGCCACGGCGTGTTTTGAGATTTCAAAGTAGAGACCGTCCTCGAAGAGCGTCTCGAACTGTATTCCTAGAAGACGCCCCTTCGCGAGCATGCCGCCGCGCTGTTTCATTATATAGCGGAAATCTTTTTTCAACGCGTCGTTAGTGATGACGACCGCCTCTCCGAAGAGCGCGCCGACTTTCGTCCCGCCGATGTAGAAGAGGTCGCAGAGGGCGGCGATGTCGGCGAGAGAGTAGTCGCAGAGCTCGCAGACCAGCCCGTAACCGAGACGCGCGCCGTCCATAAAGAGCGGCAGGCCGCATTTGCGGCAGATTTTAGAGATCTCTTCCAGCTCGGCGTGTGTGTAGACCGTCCCTATTTCGCTTGGGTTTGAGATGTAGACCATCGCCGGCTGGACGGTATGTTCACGGGTCGGATCTTTCCAGTGGCTTTCATAGACCGCCCGCACTGTGCCGGCGGTGACTTTGCCGCCTGTGCCCGGCACGGCGATGATTTTATGCCCCGCCGCCTCAACCGCGCCCGTCTCATGGACATTGATGTGGCCGTTCTCAGCGGCGATCACTCCTTGGTGCGGGCGCAGCGCGGCGGCAATGACGGTGAGGTTCGCCTGAGTGCCGCCGGTAAGGAAATGCACGTCCGCATCCGGCATACGGCAAAGTTTCTTGATGTAGCTGCGCGCGGCTTCGCAGTGCGGGTCTTCGCCGTAGCCCGCGGTCTGTTCCATATTTGTGGCGGTCAGCCGCTCCAATATACGGGGGTGGGCCCCCTCGCTATAGTCGCATTCAAAACGGATCATTTTTCTACTCTCCTGATCTTAATTTTTACTTATGGCTCCTATATTATAAGCCTAATGAAGAAGCAGGAAAACAGAAGCACGGCCTAGCTGCGGGGCAAGCGCGTGATAAATTATAAGGAGCTTTTCGAGGCGCTCAAGGCGCTTTCCTGCCCCCATCGACTGATGATCGTGGAGATGCTCACCGACGAAGAGTTTTGCGCCTGTAAGTTGCTGGAGCGTTTTCGAATCACGCAGCCCACTCTTTTGCACCATATAAAGACGCTCCGCCACGCGGGGTTCCTCCAAGGGCGCATGGAGGGGAAATGGATGTACTATAACTCTTGACGAAGCGCGCTTTGCCGCGCTGACTTCCGTGGCGGGGGAAGTATCAGGGATGAAAAATTAATGTGCATATGCCCATTGACACTATGGGCATATGCACATTATTATATATCCAGACTTTGAAAGGGGGCTACGCCATGGCAGGAAGCACCAAATGCCGCCGTGTCTGCGCCCGGCCTGCGGCACTGCGTTTTATGCCCGACGCGGCCGCGGCGGAGATTCTCGACCTCTCGCTTGAGGAGCTTGAGAGCCTGCGCCTCTGTGACCTAGAGGGGCTGGGGCAGGAGCCGGCGGCCCGTCGGATGGGCGTTTCACGCGGTACGTTGCAGCGCATCATCTATGCCGCGCATGCCAAAGTCGCCGAGGCCCTCTGTACTGGCAAGGGCATCTATATAGGCGGCGGCAATTACGAGATCGCGGGCGAGTGGTGCGGCGGGACGGCCAGATGCCGGCGCTGCCCCTTTATCAGCGAGAGCCGCGAAGCTCTCAAGGAAAGGATGGAAATGATCATGAAGGACGGAATCATCGCGGTAACGGAGGAAAACGGAGAAATTTTTCAGCATTTTGGACATACGCGCTACTTCGCGCTCTATGAGATCAAGGACGGCTCGGTGGCGTCGCGCCGGAGGATCGACGCGGAGGGCGGCGGCCATTCGGCGCTCGGCGGCTTTCTGCGCGCAAACGGCGTGAATCTGCTTATCTGCGGCGGTATCGGCGGCGGCGCGAAAAACGTCCTTGCGGCGGCCGGCATAGAGCTTATCTCCGGCGTCAGCGGCTCCGTAGACGATGCGGTGCGGCGCTTCCTCGCTGGAGAGCTGAAGGACGACCCCGCGGCGGAGTGCAGCCATCACCACCACGGTGAGATTGAGGGTAATTGTCACGGCTGTGGGGGTAGTCGTTAAATCGGCGTTTATACGCACCGTATGCGTCATAACTTTGGGGCCTGCCGTCCTCACCGTATTAATATACGGCTCCGGGCGCAGACCCCAAAGTTATTTAGCATCCGGCACGTCTAAACGCCGATTTACTTTTTGTGAAAAAAACGAAAAATTTAGGTTGATATTCAATTGCAAAAAATAGTCTGCCGGTATTCAACGATTTTGATTTTAGCCTTTAAACCCTCTCTCTCAGAAAAAGACTGATTTGGCTCTTTGGACGTTTCAGCAAGGGCGTCCAAGGCCTTTGCCAAACTTCAATTTATCTTTTACCCTATCTGGGATAAATCGACGTTTATCGTCCCCTCATAGTCCCGGAAATCGGCGTTTATAAGCAGAGAACCAAAACGCCGGTTTTGCGTTTTGTGTGAATCGCTTAGGGTGTTCATCAGAAGTGCGAGTTGCTAAATAAAATGGGGGCTCCGATACCGGAGCCGTATTTGCATACGGCGAGGATTCGGAGCCCCCGTTTTATGACGCAAATCGTGCTTATAAACGCCGATTTATCTTCAATGGGGAAAAGATAATTTGTGGTTTGGGGTGCTAGTTATAAAAAAACAATCTGCTGTCAATGCGGCGGCTTCGGTTTAGAGTTTGACCTTGGCCGCCTCTTGATCCGCCGCAGAAGGTCTTTCTTGGAATGGCTCTGTTGTTGCGGGAAAGGGCCTCGCCCGTGGTCAAAGGGCTTGTCAAATACGCCGGCGACGCGGCGCTCGCCGTCTATGCGGAAGGCTGCGCGTCTATTTCGCCGGTTTTTTCTTTGGCGGCCTCGATGTCGTAGTCGCCGCCCTCTTCGGCGCGGCCTCTGGTTTTCACTCGTTGCCGCCGCGGCGCTGCGGCCGGTTCTGTCAGGCTGCCGGCGCAGACTTTAAAATCTGCGAGATTCGCCTGCATGTTATTAAAATATGGGGTATAATCAAGTTAATGGTAAATCTGTGGCATAGTGACTAATGTTTCACTACTTTAACACAAGATATAGTATAATTGTAATATATAGTTCGTGATTTTCGCGAGTATAAAGCCGTATAAGTCAGGCATATATGGCTATGCAGATAGATCGCTTTATCTATACAATACCGAGAGGAGTGCATTTTTATGTCAGAATCGAACAGTTTATGGAAGGCCTACCGGTTTCCGATAATCCTTCTCTGCGCCATCGCCGTCGGCTGCGTCATCGGGGCCGTAATGGGAAAGGACGCGCTGGTGCTTAAGCCGCTTGGAGATTTATTTATCAACGCGATGTTTATGGTGGTCGTGCCGCTTGTCTTTACGACGATATGCAGCGCCGTTGCCTCGATGTCCTCGATGGAACGTCTCGGAAAGGTCATGAAGTCTCTGGTCGTCGTATTCCTGTTCACCGGCGCGGTGGCGGCCATCCTCATGCTTGTCGCCGTTACGCTGTTCCCGCCGGCGCAGGGAGCGAATATCCAGATGCAGGCCGCGGGCGAGATTCAGGCCTTCAGCACGCCGGATCAGATCGTCAAGGCCTTCACCACCGACGATTTCGTCAACCTGCTCTCGCGCAGGGCGATGTTGCCGCTGATCCTCTTCACGATCTTCTTCGGCTTCTGCCTTCAGTCCCTCGGCGAGAGGGGACGCGCCGTCGGCCGCGGCATCTCCGTCGTCGCCGACGCGATGCTGCAGATGGTCAAGTATCTTATGTACTACGCTCCCATCGGCCTCGGCGCTTATTTTGCGACGCTCGTCGGCGACTATGGGCCGCAGCTGCTTGGCGCCTATTTCCGTTCGATGGTCGTCTATCACGTCACCACCTTCGCCTATTTCTTCGTCGCGTTTACCATCTATTCGTGGTGGGCGACCGACGGCCAGGGCGTCCGGGTCTTCTGGAGCGAGATCATCGCCCCCGCGCTGATGGCGCTTGGCTCGGGCAGCAGCACCGCCACGCTGCCCATCAACCTTGAAGCGGCGGCGAATATGGGCATCCCGCGCGATATCAGCGAGATCGTGCTGCCGATCGGCGCGACGGCCCACATGGAGGGCTCCTGCCTCTCCGGCATCCTCAAGATATCCTTCCTCTTCGGAATCTTCGGCCTGCCCTTCACCGGTATCGGCACGATGGCGACCGCGGTCGCGGTCGCGGTGCTTTCCGGCGTCGTCCTCTCCGGCATCCCCGGCGGCGGACTGGTCGGCGAAATGCTGATCGTCAGCCTCTACGGCTTCCCCCCCGAGGCCTTCCCGATCATCGCCACGATCGGCTTCCTTGTTGACCCAGCGGCGACGATGGTCAACGCCACCGGCGATACCTGCTCGGCGCTTATCATCTCCCGCCTCGTCGAGGGCAAGGAGTGGTTCGCAAAGTCGAAGGTGACGGCACTCTAGCGGCCTTTCGACGATAACTGCGATAATAAATATGAGGCCGCCCCATGCGTTGACCGCGGGGCGGCCTCGTTTTATTGCCGGCGAAAAAGCTTCGCTGCGACGCAGTCCGCCCGGCGAGGGCCTTTTGAAGGGGGGAGTGAGCCCATTTCGGTGAGAGCGGCCTGCTTTTCCGATCCTGACGTTTTCCGTTAAGGGGAAGTAGCGCGCCAACTGCCTCCGTGAAATTAGGAGGCAGTCGGCATCGCTTTGTGTGTGGTGTGGGTTTTATAGAAGGGTTTTGGGAGAAACCTTGCTATCTTATTTGTCTTTCTTTGACGGGCGGCAGACGGCCGACCCTGTGCAGCTGCCGCAGCTGCCGCCGCAGCCGCAGGAGCTTTTGCCCTCGCGCCGGTCCCTGCTCATCTTCATCAGTATCGCGACCACCGCCGCGAAGAGAAGTATGCTTATTACGATAGTGGCAATCATCTGATCATCGCTCCTGACCTTTAGTCTTTATCTTCTATCCGTTAACGCCGGCGGCGCGTACCTTTCCGTCAAG
>CAKSWL010000116.1 GCA_934511335.1 uncultured Cloacibacillus sp.
TGGCCGGGTAGGTGAATCCGGGCGGGTCGGAATAGGAGACGGTCCTGATGGGCCACTGCTGGTTGTAGAGCGAGAGCGCCGAGGGGTGGTGCAGCAGGTCCATGTGCGCCTCCCAGTAGGCTTTGATGCTGCCCACGTCTTTCCAGTATGGTCTGTCGTCGCCGGGCAGCTTGTTGGTGGAGAAGTCGTAAGCCATGAGCTTGCAGCCTTTGAAAAGCATCGGCAGAATGTCGCGCCCGAAGTCGTGCGTGCTGTCTTTGCGCTCGTTGTCGGAGAGGACCGATTCCTCGAGGATCTCGCGCTCAAAGATGTAGTTGCCCATGGAGACGAAGCTGTAGCCGGGGCGTCCGGGGATCTCCGGCGGCACGGCGGGTTTTTCGACGAAGTCTATGATGCGCCCGTCTGTGTCGGTCGCGATGCAGCCGAACTGGCTCGCCTCGGAGGAGGGGACGACATAGGCCGCCACCGTAACGTCGGCGTTATTGTCCATGTGATAGGCCAGCATCTGTTCGACGTCCATTTTGTAGACGTGGTCGGCGGCGAAGATGCAGATACGGTCTGCGTCGAAGAGCGTCACAAGGTGCATGTTCTGGAAAATCGCGTCCGCCGTGCCCTCGTACCAGCGCTCCCCGTCCCACATCTGCGCGGGGACAACGTTGACGAAGAAGTCGCGGCCGCGCAGAGCGCCGCCGAACTGCCAGCCCTTGCCGATATGCTCGTGAAGCGATTGGCTCTTGAACTGTATCAGGCAGTATATTGAAAAAAGCCCGCTGTTGACCATATTTGACAGTGCGAAGTCTATGATGCGGTATTTTGCGGCGAAGGGTACGGCGGGCTTCGCCCTGTACATCGTCAGGGGCATCAGTCGTTCTCCCTTTCCGCCCGCAAGGACCATTCCGAGTACGCGTCCGTATTTTCCGTGAATCATTGAAGAAGGCCTCCTTTTCAAAGGATTACTATAGGTCTTGGCTTGCCGCTAACGTCTATCTTATTGCCTGTTATTATAGTTGATTTAAATATAAACGTCTATTAATCGGCGGCGATGATATCCTTGTAAAGCATGGCGTATTCTTTGGCCGAGGAATTCCAGGAGAAATCCTTGGCCATTGCGTTTTGTACGATCCTGTTCCACCGTTCGGGATCCTCCTTTGCCGCGAGGGCGCGCTTGAGCGCCTCTTCGAGCTCGGAGATGCTGTAGTCGGTGAAGAGGAATCCCGTGCCGTCCGGCGAACTGTCCGCGTCGATCACGGTGTCGGCGAGGCCGCCCGTGGCGCGCGCCACGGGAATGGTGCCGTAGGCGAAGGCGATGAGCTGAGAAAGGCCGCATGGTTCAAAGAGCGACGGCATTATCAGGATGTCTCCCGCGGCGTAGGCCAAGTGGGCCTTTTCCTCGCTGAAGGCGGTCACCGTCCGCACCGAGGACGAATGGCTGACCTCAAAGTCCGCGAGCTTCCTGTTGTAGAACTCATTCCCCGAGCCGATGATGAGGGCGTAGATTTTATCGGGCATGAAACGTTCCAGCGCATCCAGCATGATGTCGACGCCCTTTTGCTCTGTGAGGCGGCCGACGAATATTGTCAGGGGACGTCCGTCGTCCTCCCAGCCGCATGTCTCCATCAGCGCGCGGCGGCAGGTTTTTTTGCCGTCGCGGTGGCTGAGGTCGTAATGTGCGGGCAGGAGAGGGTCCTTGCGCGGATTCCAAATGTCGTAGTCGATGCCGTTCAGTATGCCGCGCAGCCTGCCCTTGTTCGCCGACATTACGCCGTCGAGGCCGAAACCGCCGTCGTAAGTCTGGATGTCCCATGAGTAGCTGGGGCTTACGGTAGTTATCGCCTCCGAGGTGTTCAGCGCGCCCTTCATGAGGTTGACGAGGCCGTAGAATTCAAGCGACGCAGGGTCGAACGCCGAGAAGGAATCGGGGATGAACCCCCATCCGTTTAGGCATTCTCGCTGGAAAAGCCCCTGGTGCGCCATGTTGTGTATCGTATAGACGGTGTCGAAGTCTCCGGCCATCGCGGAGTAGTGACGGTGCCAACGCAGGGCGCTTGGGATGATCGCCGTGGGCCAGTCGTGCGCGTGGACGATCTGCGGTTTCCAGCGCGCCGCTCTGGAAAGTTCGAAGGCTGCGTATGAGAGGAAGATCATCGGTTCGGCGGTGGCGGCGTTCATCTCTTCCGGGTAGATGTTTTTATTGGCGAAAAGTTCGTCGTTTTCCAGGATGTAGATGGGAAGGCCGGCGATACAGGCGCGCCAGACCTTGGCGGAAATGGCGCGCCAGTTGAGCGCGGCCGTGACCGCGCCCAGCGGGCGGGCGGGAAGGGCGGACAGCTCACGCGCCCTTTCCAGCACTCCGGGCCAGGCCGGCATCAGGACGCGCGCGTCAATGCCGTTTCTACGGAGCGCCTTTGGCAGCGAGCCCACCACGTCGCCGAGGCCCCCCGTTTTCGCAAGGGGGGCGCACTCTGGCGACACGTGCAGTATCTTTTGCACAAATTCGTTTCCTTTTTCCATTTTAATGTCCGCAGAATACGGTACCATAAGCCTTTTCACAATATTCGTGCACCACCCTGTGTGTATTGAAGTAGCTAGCGTTCACCGCTATTGCGAATTTCATCATGCTTATCCACCTCTTGCGGTCGGTGTAATAGGCGGGGATGATCTTCTCCTCCAGCTTATTATAGAGGTCTATGGCGTCTTCCGCCTCGTTATACTCCACCAACCCGTTTTCCGTAGGTTCCGGCCCGATCGCCCAGCCGGTCTTGCCCTCGATGCAGCCCTCTATCCACCAGCCGTCGAGGACGGAGAAGTTCATGACTCCGTTGTGAACGCATTTCATGCCGCTTGTGCCGGAGGCCTCGCGCGGGCGGATCGGCGTGTTGAGCCAGAGATCTACGCCCGAAGTGATAAACTTCGCGGGGCCCATATTGTAGTTTTCGATAAAGACCACGGGCAGCTCTGCGCCGAGTTCTCGGGCGATGTTGTTTATCTTCTGCAGGATGGCCTTTCCAGGCTCGTCGTGCGGGTGCGCCTTGCCGGAGAAGATGAACTGCACCTTGCCCTTGCCGATATCCACGAGGCGCCGGATGTCGGTAAAGACGAGGTCCGCCCGCTTATAAGTCGCGGCGCGGCGCGCGAAACCAATCGTCAGCACGTCGGGGTCAAGCTGCCGTCCCGTCTCTTCGAGGACGAAGGCGAGCAGCTTCATCTTCGCCGCTTGGTGCGCCTTCCACACCTCTTCGTCTGGGATGTGCAGGGCCTGCATCAGCCGCGAGGGATCATTCTTCCATCCGGGGATATAGGCGTCGTATAGCTTGGCGAAGCTCGGAGAAGTCCAGGTAGTCGAATGGACGCCGTTCGTTATCCAGTCGATCGATTCATCGCCGAACATCGCGCGGCTTACCAGCGCGTGTTTGTGCGAGACGCCGTTGACATAGCGGGAGAGCTTGAGCGCGAGGTCCGTCATCGAGAGGCCGTTGCCGCCGATGTGCTGGCGCAGTATGTGCGCGACGTCGCCGTCCATCACCTGATCGATGAGGTCGTAAGAGAAGAAGTCGTGTCCCGCCGCTACTGGTGTGTGCGTCGTGAAGATGACCTGGCTCCTGACCTTTTCGATGTCGCCGTAGCCCTGCTCTCGCAGAAGTTCGAGCGTGAGAAAGCCAGCGTGCCCCTCGTTAAGGTGGAAGGTCGAAATGTTGCGGTAGCCCATGTCGCGCAGCAGGCGCAGGCCGCCGATGCCGAGGATCAGCTCCTGGCAGAGGCGGTACTTGTTGTCGCCGCCGTAGAGTTCCGCCGTCAGCTGCCGGTCTTCGGGGCTGTTTTCCGGCAGGTCGCTATCGAGGAAATAAATGGGCAGCGGGTGCTCGGTCTGTCCGGTCAGCATATAGCACCAGGCGCCTATCGTCACCGGCCGTCCGTTCATCGTGATCGTCACTCGGTTCGGCAGCTGGGTCATGAAATCGCGCGGATTCCACTCCACGGGATATTCCGTTTGGCGCCCGTCCTTGTTGATCTTCTGGGCGAAATATCCCTTTTTGTAAAGCAGCGTCATCGCCACCATCGGCACGCCAAGGTCGGCCGAACTCTTTAAAATATCTCCCGCGAGCACCCCAAGGCCGCCGGAGTAGGTTGGTATCTCCGGCTTGAGCGCGATTTCCATCGAGAAATAGGCGGTGTTTCTAAAAGCCGGATCATGCTCAAGCGTCGCGAGCAGCGAGTTTGCAAGGTTTGTTCCGTAATTCATTTTATTCGTCTTCTCCGATCCATTTGTATTTTGTTCGCTTTCCGTCTCCTGGTCACGGCGTTTCCCCATGCGCGGCATGATGTCGCGCACGGCCACCGCGGCGGCGTTGGGCCGTTCCTTAGTATTGCCGGCGGCCTCTCGGAGATTTTTCAGCAGCGGCTTGATAAACTCTCTCCCCGAGGCTGCCTCGGCCAGCTGCGCGGCGCGGACGGCGTAAGAGATGACCTGCTTTGTCTCGACGCCGGCGATATCGCTGAAGAACCAGGCGCACGAGGTATATATAAACAGCCGCATGCGCTCCATTTCTATCAAGTCCGTTATTCTGCCGGATTCTTTCTCGGAGATATCGCCGAATCTCTCCGCCACGAAGGCTTCATTGTGTTTTGAACGTTCTTCCCCGCTGAGCGCGCGTCCGCATTTATAAAGGTCTATGGCCTCGTTGCGCAGCTTCCAGGGATCGCCGTAGACCGCTATCTTTTCTTCGAACAGCTCGTCGACGGCGGCGGAGAGATGGTCAAAGGCCTCGCGCAGCGGGCCGCGCCATTTCTGATTCCAGCCTGGCTCTCCCCCAGTGTGGCAGCCGCAGTCGCCGCGCCACCGCTCGATGCCGTGCGCGCAGGACCAGGAGGTGTTTTCTTCTATTATGCAGCTTGCCGTGGGCGGATGTTTTGCTAGAAATTCTTCGATGGAGGGCAGGTTTATCCTCTCGTCGAGCTCCATCTGCTCAAACATGCGCGCGAGGGCCATCTCGCCGAATTTGTGATGGTGCCCGTAGCTCTCTCCGTCCGTCGCCGTCACCAGCAGACGGTTTTCTCCCGCGGACGCGGCGCGCAGCGCGGCCTCTTTGAAGAGATCCCCATTATTGAGGAGCCCGCCGAAGGCGATGCCCTGCGCCAATCCGGCGTGATAGAAAATTATCGTGATCGAAAGCCCCGAGGGCAGCTCGCAGCGGTAGGGGCGCGTGACGTCGAGGTTTGCCCCTCTTGGGGTCAGCAGCGGCCCCGATTCTGTGATCACCGCCCGGCACTGATGCGGCGCAAGGATCGTAAACTCGATCCCGCAGGCGGCCAGCGTCTCCAGCGTCGGTATATTGACGGCCGTTTCCGGCAGCCACATGCCCTTTGGCGCGCGCCCGAAACGGTATTTGAAATCCTCGACGCCCCAAATGGTCTGGGTGAGCCTGTCCCGCTCGGAGGCCAGCGGCATGATGATGTGGTTGTAGGCCTGAGCGAGCGCTCGTGACTGTGATTCTATGAGCGTTTTGTTGAGCGCTGGCGAATTTGCCTCTATCCATTTGTGGAGCGTGGGGCCGAAATCAAAACTCAGCCTTGAGTAGTTGTTTATCTCCGTTTTGATGCGCCCGTCAACGCCCAGGATCTTAGCGCAGCTGTTTGGCAGATAACATTCGGAGCAGACGCGCTCGTTCCAGTCGTGCGCCGGACTGGCGGTCGGGTCGCGCAAGACGGCTCCCGTCCAGGGGTCTTCACGCGGAGGCTGATAGAAATGTCCGTGGATTGCAATATTTATCAAATGTGAGCCTCCTCAAAATATAATTGCCATAAAGCCGTGGCATGATATGATTATACTATCAAGACAGGCTATTGGTCATAAACGAATTTAAATATACGAATGAGTATCGAGGAGGATAAGCCGTATGCTTGAAGATCTTTCTGCACATGTACTGGATATTTCCGAAAACAGCACGATGGCCGGCGCCGACGAGGTGGAAATCACCATCAACGAAGACGAAAGGGAAGACCTGCTTCTCTTTTCGGTAAAAGACAACGGCCGCGGCATGAGCCCGGAGTTTGTCGCGAAGGTGACGGATCCGTTCACTACCACGAGGACGACGCGCCGCGTCGGTATGGGGCTGCCCTTTCTGCGCCAGTCGGCGGAGCTCTGCGGCGGCGCCCTGACGATCGATTCCACGGTGGGAGTCGGGACCACCATCACCGCGACATTCAAGTACAGCAGCGTCGATCGCCCCCCGCTCGGAGATATGCCCGCGACGGTCATGACGCTGGTGATGGGCTCGCCTAACGTCCATTGGAGATACAGGCACCTTGTTAACGGACGCGAATTCCTGCTCGATACCGACGAGATAGCGGCGGCCCTTGACGGCGACCGCGAAATGCTTGCCTCACCCGATGTCGGCCTCTGGCTGCGCGACAACATCCGCGAAGAGCTTGAGGCGCTGCGGTCCGGAGAGTAATCTTTTGACAGCAGCGGTGTTTATACTTAATCCGCCCCTATTTTTCCGTGCGCCACTTGTTTTTTTCTGTTTCGGGGTTATAATTTAAGCCAGTAAACATTAGCGATTGCATTTACCCTGCTGGGTGCGTGTGATATGGGTTGAGTCTTGAGCCAACAACTAAACCCGTTTGGATCGTCTTTCCGAAGGCGGCGGAGATACGCAAGTATCGACCAGGTTAAGCGGATACGCTCCAATATCCTCGATTAGGATCGGGTCAAGACCTCCCATAC
>CAKSWL010000117.1 GCA_934511335.1 uncultured Cloacibacillus sp.
GTATAGACGTATTCAAACGAACAGTGCATGCAGCGTTCGCACCGCTCCTGGCGGACGCGAAGACTCTTTATGCCCTTTGCGCCGATCACGACGATCTCCCCTGGTTCCACGTCGCGCAGCAGCCTCGCACCGACGATGTCCAGCGCGCAAGATTCCGAGGCGGCGTAATAGGTGCCGCCGCGTTCGCCGATTACGAGCGGCTTGAAGCCGTAGGGGTCGCGGGCTGCGACGAGCGCGTCTTTCAGCAGCACGGCGATGGCGTAGGAGCCTTCGAGCTTCTTGAGAGCGTCGACGAGCGCGTCGATCGGCTGCATGTGCGATTTCTGAGCCATCATGTGAAGGATGGCCTCGGAGTTCGTGGCGGACTGGAAAATCGCGCCGCGCTGTTCCAGCTGACGCGTGAGCTCCGCGAGGTTCGTGACGAGCCCGTCGTGCGCGATGGCGACGGGGCCGCGCGCGTAATTCGCGCAGATCGGCAGGACGTTCTGAAGCTGTGAGCTCTCTAAGGGAACGTAGCGCACGTGCCCGATCGCGCAGTTTGCGTTCTCGTCCGCAAGGCGCTGCTGGTCTATCGCGTTATGGAGCAGCCCCATGCCGCGCACGGAGGCGACGTGGCCGCTCTCGGCCCAGGCGATGCCCGCCGACTCCTGCCCACGGTGCTGGAGCGCGTAGAGCCCCAGGTAGACCTCTTCAAGGACTGGTTTGTTTAAAGTGCTGTAGGCGCCGAAGATTCCGCTCATGGCCCTTTATGCGGAAATTCTCTTCCAAATCTCTTCGTATGCTCCGAGTACGTCTCCGAGGTCTTTGCGGAAGCGGTCCTTGTCAAGGTGGTCGCCCGTCGAGCTGTCCCAGAAGCGGCAGGTGTCGGGCGATATCTCGTCGGCCAAGATAAGGTTGCCCTGCATGTCTTTGCCGAACTCAAGCTTAAAGTCGACGAGCACGACGCCCTTCTTCGCGAAGTAATCCTTAAGTATTTCGTTGACGCGCAGCGAGGTGGATTTGATCTTATCGAGCTCTTCCTTCGTAGCCCAGCCGAATAGCAGCGCGTGGTCTTCGATGATGAAGGGGTCGCCGAGCGCGTCGTCTTTGTAGCACATCTCGAAGAGCGGGCGGGAAAGCACCTTGCACTCTTCGACGCCGAGGCGTTTGCAGAGTGAACCGGTGGTGATGTTGCGGACGATGACCTCAAGCGGCACGATCTTGACGCGCTTGACGATCTGGTTTGTCTCGTCTATCTGTTCGACGAAGTGGGATTCGACGCCGTTGTCGGCGAGCAGCTGGAAGAGCTTTGAGGATATCTTGTTGTTGAGCACGCCCTTGCCGCTCATCGTCGCCTTTTTCAGGCCGTTGAAGGCGGTGAAGCTGTCCTTATACTCGACGATCACGTAGTTCGGGTCTTCGGTGGTGTAGAGCCTCTTCGCCTTGCCTTCGTAGATAAAATCTTTTTTTGTCAGATTCATTTTTGATGCGCCTCCACAGATTTTTATATTTGGGCAGTATTTACTGCTGTGATTGTGTAATTTAGACTTCAAGCAGTGTCTGGTCGTCCTCTTCTTCCAAGTAGTTGCCGTCGAAGCAGGCCGTGCAGAGTTCGCCGCGCGGCAGGCCGATCGCCGCGCAGAGGTCGTCGCAGCTGATGTATTCCAGCGAGTCTGCGCCGATCTTTCGGCAGAGCTCGGGGATGTCCATCTGCGCCGCTGCGAGCTCCTCGGAGCTCGGGGTGTCGATGCCGTAATAGCAGGGATAACAGACGGGCGGCGAGGCGATGCGCATATGCACCTTTTCCGCCCCGCTCTCGCGTATCATCGAGACGATGCGTCCGGCGGTGGTGCCGCGGACCAGCGAATCGTCGACGATGACCGCCTCTTTGCCCTCAAAGATCCCCGGCTGCGGATTGAGTTTTATCTTTACGCCCGCGTCGCGCACGCGCTGGGTCGGCTGGATGAAGGTGCGGCCGACGTAACGGTTGCGGACGACGCCCGACTCAAAGCAGACTCCCGCCTCTTCAGCGAGGCCGAGCGCGGCGAGTGTACCGCTGTCGGGCATTCCCGCAACGACCGCGTTCTCAGGACAGCCGCCGCGCTTTGCGAGGCAGGCGCCGAGCTTTTTTCTCGCGCTGTAGACGGAGCGTCCGTCGATCACGCTGTCGGGACGCGCGAAGTAGACGTATTCGAAGGAGCAGCGGTGGTGGCGCGGCGCCTCCTTAGGCAGTTTGCGCGAGATGATGCCGCGCCTGTCGATGACGAGGATCTCGCCGGGTTCGACGTCGCGGACGAACTCCGCGCCGATGATGTCCAGCGCGCATGATTCCGAGGCGACGAAGTAGGCATCGCCGCGGCGGCCGAGCGCCAGCGGACGGAAGCCCCAGGGGTCGCGCGCCGCGATCAGGCAGTCGTTGAGCAGGACGGCCACGCTGTAGGCGCCCTTGATTTTTGACAGGGCGGTCTCCAGCGCCTCTAGCTGGACAGTGCCCGGCTGGTGGGCCATCAGCTGGATGATCGTCTCCGTGTCGCAGGAGGTCTGGAAGATCGCGCCGCGGTTAGCGAGATAGCTTGAGAGCGCCACGGCATTTGTAAGGTTGCCGTTATGCGCGATCGCGATCGGCCCCTGCGCGTAATTTGCGCCGAGGGGCTGGCTGTTCTCGGGGCGCGCGCCGCCTGCGGTGGCGTAGCGCACATGGCCGATGGCCGTGTGCGCCTCTATCTTCGCCAGCTCGCTCTGTGAAAGGGCCTCGTGGACGAGCCCCAGTCCTTTCTTGATATGCACGGAACCGCCGTCGATCCAGGCTACGCCCGCCGAGAGCTGCCCCCGATGCTGAAGGGCGCAAAGTCCGAGGTAGATGTCCTCAAGTACGGCCGCGCCGCTCTGGCTGTACGCCCCGAATACGCCGCACATCGGCTATTTTCCCCCCGTGAAGGCCATTTTGAGCTCCTCAAGGGACAGCGTGAAAAGGTCTCCCCAGCAGAAGTCTTTACCTCCGGCTTTGCCCGCTTTGACGCAGGAAAAGCCTTTCCAGGCCTCTTCAAAGGCCGCTGCCTTTTCGGGAGCCACCGCGTAAAGGGCGCGCGCGCCGCCCTCGGAGAAGAGGAGCGCCTCGACGGTGCTATGGGGGGTGAGTGCGATACGCATGCCCAGGCCGGAGGCGATCGCCTCGTTCGCGAGAGCCGCAGCCAAGCCGCCCCCGGCGACGACGCGTCCGGAATCGGCAAGCTGCCGCCGCGCCGTCTCAAGCGCGCGGCGGCGGAAGGCTTTTTCGGCTTCACGGTCGGGGGCGGCCGTCTTGCCGAGCGGTCTGCCGTCCTTCGCCTGCTGGTAGCGCGTCGCGCCCAGCGAGCCCTCGAGTGAGCCGACCACATAGATGAAGTCGCCCTCCGCCGTCCGTCCCGCGCGTATCATCTTGTCGCGGTCGACGACGAGCCCGGCGGCGACGACGAGCGGCGTCGGATAGATGCGGTCCGTCGCCGTTTCGTTGTATAGGCTTACGTTGCCCGAGACGACGGGGCAGTCAAGGTCGCGGCAGGTATCGGCTAGGCCGCGCAGTGATTCTTTAAGCTCGTAGAATTTTTCCGGTGCTTCGGGCGAGGCGAAGTTGAGGCAGTTCGTCATGCCGAGCGCGTCCGCGCCCGTGAGCCAGAGGCCGCGCAGCGAGAGCGCCATCGCCTCCGAAGCTCCCGTATAGGGGTCGGTCCAGCACTTGTAGGGCTCGGCCTCCATCGTCAGGACGCAGGCGCGGCGCGTGCCGGGAACTTCGACGATCGCCGCCGGCTCGCCGGGGCCCGCGATCGTGTGGAGCTGGACCATCGAGTCGTACTGCTCCCAGATGGCGTTCTTGCGGCGGCCGTTGGGGCAGGAGAGCATCTCCAGGAGATCCTTCGCCGGGTCGGCGCTCGCGAGCTTGGAAAGGTCGATTGCCTGCCGTGCGGGAAGATCTTTCGGTTCCGCAGAGGGCCAGATCACCTCGGGCGTGTCTCCGAGGATCGAGGTCGGCAGCTCCGCTTCGAGCACGCCGTTTTTGTAGACGCGGTAGAGTTTGCTGTCCGTCATCGTGCCGACGATCGCGCAGTCGAGGCCGTAGTGATTGGCCATCGCGAAGACCGGTTCGAGCTTTTCCTCTTCGACGATGAGAAGCATGCGCTCCTGCGATTCTGAGAGGAATATCTCCCAGGGCCGCATGTCGGCTTCGCGCAGGGGGATTTTTTCTACCTGGATGTCTATGCCGCAGCCGCTCTTGTGGGCGATCTCGCTGGAGGACGAAAGGATCCCCGCGGCTCCCATGTCCTGCATCGAGGCGATGAGGTCCTTGTCTAAAAGGTCCATGCAGCACTCGATGAGGAGCTTTTCTTCAAAGGGGTCGCCGATCTGGATCTGCGGCTTGCTGGCCTTGGAGTCTTCGTCCAATTCGCGCGAGGCGAAGGAGGCGCCGGCGATGCCGTCGCGGCCAGTCTTTGAACCGAGCAGCACCGCGTAGTCTCCCGGATTCGCCGTCTGGGAGCTCGCCATTTTGTCGAGGCGCACGAAGCCGGCGCTGAAGGCGTTTACGAGCGGGTTGTCGTTGTAGCAGGGGGAATAGAAGGTCTTGCCGCCGACGATCGGCACGCCTACCGCGTTGCCGTAAGCGCCGATGCCCTCGACGATCCCCTTCGCGAGGTTCTGCGTCTTGCGCAGCGAGGCGTCTCCGAAGAAAAGCCCGTCCATCGAGACGGAGGGGCGCGCGCCCATCGCGATGATGTCGCGGATTATGCCGCCGACTCCCGTAGCCGCTCCCTGAAAGGGCGCGACCGCGGAGGGGTGGTTGTGGCTTTCGACCTTGAAGGCGAAGCCCCAGCCCTCGCCCATATCGACGACGCCTGCGTTTTCGCCCTGTCCCTGAAGCACGTATTTCCCCTTGGAGGGGAAGGTGCGCAGCAGCGGGCGCGTCGATTTATAGCTGCAATGCTCGGACCACATGACGCCGATGAGCTCGAGCTCAAGGTTGTTCGGCTCGCGGCCGAGCAGCTCTATTATCCTCTTATATTCCGACTCTGAGAGTCCTACTTCACGAAAGCCCATTAGAGTGCACTCCTCTTTGCAAAGTCTTGTGCGATCGAACGCCAGAAATCTCCGCCGTCGGTGCCGCCGTTGAGATGCGCGACCGTCGAGCGCTCGGGGTGCGGCATGAGGCCTAAGATGTTTCCCTCTTTATTACAGATGCCGGCGATGCCGTTGAGCGCGCCGTTGGGCGCGTACTCGGCTCCCGCCATGCCAGTCTTCGGGTCCGCGTAACGGAAAACTACCCGCCCTGCCTCTTCAAGCTCGCGGAGCTCCGCCGGCGGCAGGAAGTAAAGTCCCTCATGGTGCGCGATCGGATACTGGACGATGTCGCCCTTTTTGAAGCCGGAGGTGAACGGGGTCTCCGTCTGCTCGACGCGCATCCAGCATTTTTTGCAGATGAACGTGGTGCTGGTGTTCGCCAGCAGCGCGCCGGGTAAGAGCTTGGCCTCCGTCAGCACCTGGAAACCGTTGCAGATGCCGAGCAGCAGTTTTCCGGCTTCCGCGTGCCGCCTCACCGCTTCAATGATCGGCGAGCGCGCGGCCATCGCGCCCGAACGCAGATAATCCCCGTAGGAAAAGCCTCCGGGGAGGATGACGAGATCCGGTGCTGAAGCGAATTCACGCTCTTCATGCCAGACCATATCCACTGGCGTCTTTAATGTCTCGGCGACGGCGCGCTGAACGTCGCGGTCGCAGTTGCTTCCGGGAAAAACGACGACGGCGGTTCTCATCGTTAAGCTTCCCGCACCGATATCTTGTAGGTCTCTATCAGGTCGTTGGCCAGAAGGTCCTGACACATATTTTTCACAGCTTCCGCCGCCGCGTCGCAGTCGGCGGCCTCGAGCTGCATCGTAACTATGCGTCCGACGCGCACTTCGCTAAGGCCCGCATAGCCGAGGCGAGTCAGCGTCTTTTCTACCGCCTTGCCCTGTGTGTCCAGAACTCCCTCGCGTGGGGTGATAACGGCCTCTGCATGAAAAATCATTGAATAACATCCTCCTTGAGATGTTTATTTAATTTTATTGTGTGGAATTGTCCACTGTGATGTTAAGAATATAGCGCTCATACTATTGAATGTCAATGATGCGGCAGTTCAAAAAAATTAAAGACAAAAAATTGACTCTATATCATCAAAAAAAGTATAATAATATGCAGGACGAAATGTTTGTTCCTAAAACAAGGGAGGTAGATGTGATTATGAAACTGAGTAAGCGTACCGTCGTTGCCGTGATGTTCGTTTTTTGCACCGCTCTCTTTGTTGCGACCGCGGCTTTTGCCGCCGAAGAGATTAAAATAGGCGCCCTATTCCCGCTGACCGGCCCCGCGGCCGTCTCGGGACAGAACTGCGTGAACTCCGTCCTCGCGGCGGCCGACGTCATCAACAAGAACAACCCTGACATTAACGCGCCCCTTGCCACCGGAGAGGGACTTCTCGGCGGAAAATACGTCATCAAAGTAGTGCCCGCTGACCATCAGGGCAAGCCCGACGTCGCCAAGTCCGAGGCCGAACGCCTCTATAATCAGGAGAAGGTCTTCGCAATCATCGGATGCTACAACAGCGCCGCCACTAAGCCGGCCAGCGCCGTCGCCGAACGCGCGAAGAAGATTTTCATGTGCGGCTGTTCGAGCTCCGCGGCGCTGACGGAGCGGGGCTACAAGTATTTCTTCCGCCACGCACCGACCGACGCCA
>CAKSWL010000118.1 GCA_934511335.1 uncultured Cloacibacillus sp.
TCGCCCAGCTGGCCAATATCATAACGATAAAATGGCTCGACAGGCAGGAGCAGGAAAATGATTCGCTGCTCTCATTATTGGAGATGATCATGAATAGTCCGGAAAAAGACCAAGAACATATAATTCAGTTTTTGGTTAAAAGATCCATAGATATCAGCTCTGGTGTAAGAGCCGTCCAACTAAAGTATAGTAAATCGAAGAAAGGCAAAGCTAACAATTTTTCTGTAGTCCAACGATTTTTGGTCGACTTGATGGCTCTCAAACCAAACCTTCTGTATATATGGGATAAGGCCGCCGATGCGTTTACTCTTCTGATAGACGGGCAAGTCGGTGAAAAGGAGGGAGAGGGCTTAGCGTACGGGTTTTTATATAACGTGGCGAAAATTTCGGAGAACTATGAAGAGATTTCCATATCAATCGGTCCCGTCGTGACGAAGGTCTCCGATATTAGCGTCAGTATTAAGATGGCGATAAATTCTTTTTTATTTAGAAATAGTAAAATCCCCAAAATCAGGTATTACAAAGATAATTTGATGCAATTTGCACTGCTTGGGGGTGCCGGCTCGCGGGAGAGTGACTTCTTTCTGGAAGAGGTCATTATGCCTTTGACGGAGCATGATCGCCGCTACAACGACTGCATAATGCGGACGCTTTCTTCTGTCGTTGAAAATGTCAGTTTGGAGCAGGCGGCGCAAGAACAGAACGTTCACGTCAATTCGGTACGCTACAGGCTACAGAAAATCAAGAACATCTGCGGACTTGATTTTTTCAGTCAAGCGGAGAGATATGTGATAATAACGGCATACACGATCTATAAAAACAGGGATAAATATCGTTATTGACAGGAAGAATATAGACTATAAAAAGGGGGCGGGCCTTCGCCCGTCCCCTTAAACTGCCTCCTATCGGAGCCGTCCTCTATTAGAGGAAGAAGCCCTTGATTTTGAGCCCGTCGGCAACGCGTTTGATGGCGACGAGGAAGGCCGCGCGGCGCATCTTTACGTTATGCTCCTGCGCATAGTCCCAAACTCTCTTGAAGTTGTCCTTCATGATCGGGACGAGGCGATTGTTGTACTCCTCCTCGGTCCAGAAGAATCCGGCGAGGTCCTGTACCCACTCAAAGTATGAGCCGATGACGCCGCCGCTGTTGGCGAGGAAGTCGGGTACGACGATGATGCCGCGCTCGTCAAGGATCTTGTCGCCTTCGGGACGCGTCGGTCCGTTGGCGCCTTCGACGATATATTTGCACTTGAGTTTGCCGGCGTTCTTTTCGCTGATTACGCCTTCAAGGGCGCAGGGTGAGAGAACGAGGCAGTCCTGCTCGAGGATATCTTCGCCGCTCATCTTTACGAGGCCGGGTTCCGTATATCCGTCGAGGATGCGCTTCGGATGCTTCTCGACATGGGCCTTCGCGGCTTTGATGTCGATTCCGTCGGGATTGTAGTAGCCGCCGGTGATGTCGCTGATACCGACGATCTTCGCGCCGGCCTCCTGGAGGAAGAGGGCGTTGTAGGTGCCGACGTTGCCGAAGCCCTGTACGATGACGGTGGCATCCTTCGGGTCGATGTTCTGGGTCTTGAGAAGCTCAAGCACGCAGGTGGCGACGCCGAGTCCGGTAGCCGCCGTGCGGCCTTTTGAACCCCAGTAGGCGATCGGTTTGCCTGTTACGACGCCGGGCTCGAGGTGGCCGCGGAGCTTGGAGACGGTGTCCATGATCCAGACCATTTCGGGGCCGCCGGTGTTGACGTCGGGAGCGGGAACGTCGGTCCAGTCGCCGATGAAGGGAGCGATGCGGGCTGCGAAGGTGCGGGTCATCATTTCGCGCTCGCGCGGTGAGAGCTCGAAGGGATCCACGGAGATCCCGCCCTTGCCGCCGCCGTAAGGAATACCGGCGAGCGAGCATTTCCAGGTCATAAGGCTGGCAAGCGCTTCACACTCTTCGAGGTTGACGTCGGGGTGGAAGCGAAGTCCGCCCTTGGCGGGTCCGCAGACTGTCGAATGCTGTACGCGGTAACCGTTAAATACTCTTACTGAGCCGTCGTCCATCTGGACGGGGACGGAGACGCAGATTGCGCGCTCCGGGCGGCTTAAAACTTCGACGAGACCTTCTTCAAGTCCCATCTCTTCTGCTGCGTCATAGAAATTATTCAACGCTGTGTCAAGAAGTACGTTGGTGGAAGTGCGTTTCTGTACGGCCATACAAAAAACCCCCTTAGTATATTCGCCCCCTGCGGGGCGGTAACTTTAAAATCGTATCCTTTGCGGGACGAATTTTAATGTACATGACTATTGTATTCCTGATTAGTTTTTCCGTAAAGAGGCTCGAAATAAGGTTATATTTGTGAATTCCAGAAAATAGTATAGAATTCATATAATTCTTCTCTTAAGCTTCTTTTAAGCTTAGAAAAAAAGAAACTATTTAGCTTTATGCACAAAAAAAGCTAAAAAAACAACCTCATAAGTATGACGGCGACTATAAGTCCGGGAAGCATGTTCATTACCCGTATTTTCATGAAACCAAGCAGGTTGACGCCGATACCCATAAGCATGAGGCCGCCCGTCGCGCTCATCTCCGTGACGGCCGCCTCCGACATGAAGGGCTGTATCCAGCCGGCGGCGAGGGTCAACGTACCCTGGTAGAGGAATACGGGGACGGCGGAAAAAACCACGCCGAAACCGAGCGAGGCCGCCATCGCCACAGAGGTAAGGCCGTCTATCAGTCCTTTGGCGATAAGCAGCGAGGGGTATCCGCCGAGTCCCTCTTCAAAGGCGCCGAGCACGGCCATCGAGCCGGTGCAGTAGATGAGGCTTGTCGTTATGAACCCCGCGGAAAATCCCTTCGCGCCGCCGCCGATGCTCTCCTCAAGTTTCATGCTGGCTTTTTCCAGCGCCCCTTCAAGGTTCATCAGTTCGCCCAGGAGCGAGCCCACGGCGATACTGGCGATGACCGCCAGCGGCTGCTGTGTCTTTATCGCCATGCCGACGCCGAGCGTTATCACGAAGAGCGCCATCCCCTGAACGGGCAGCTCCATTATCTTTGCCGGGATTTTTTTGCGGAGAAGAAGTCCCGCGAGGGCCCCGCATACGATAAAAACAGCGTTGGCGATGCTTCCGAAAAGTGGTATGGAGCTAAATAATTCCAAAATAAATCCCCCGCTTTCATCCTTGCTATTATATAGCATAAGGGCTGGTGCACGCCGGAGCTTTCTAAAATTTGGAAAGCTCCGGCGTGGTTGTTAGTGTTGACCGACATCTCGCCGGCAAAGTTCTTCTGCGTCTGATCCGCTGTCGAAGACACCCGCCGCGGCGGTCCGCCCTCATCTATTTTCGCTGCGGCCCATACGCGTTTGCGCGACGCTTTGAAGCTGTCCATTCAGCGCCCGGTACATCTGATAGACGAACCCGCCGATTCGCAAGAAATCATAGATTTCAGCTCTATGTCCGTAATCAGCGGGAGGTACGTTGGTTATTATTCCGGCTGATTTTCGATTAATCAGCGTCTTCCTAATATAAAAAAATGAAAATGCGCGGAGGGTAAAATAATGATAAACGTCGGCGGTTAAGGCCGGTTTGTATCGTTGGATGTAGGTATGGTAAACCTACACAATTTAAATTTTGTTAATTTTATTGCTCCTTGACAAAGTATTGCGTGCGCCGTTAGAATGTTCGAAATTCTATTTTTGGGGAGGGCTTTGCATGAGAAATTTTTCGTATGTGCAGATGTGCATGATGATGTGCGATAACAGCAGAGCCTTTCTGAGACAGTAGACGAAAAAATTTCGTAATCTGTTCAGCCGGCTCTGCTTTTTATAAGCAGAGCCTTTTTATTATTGTGAGGGGGATGTTTTGATGGAAGAGAATAAAAAGCGCGGCTTTATGACGAAGGCGCTCCACTCGGGCTGGAGCTGTGATTCGGCGACGGGGGCGGCGGGGTTGCCGATCTATGCCTCTTCGGCCTTCCAGTTCCGCGACAGCGCGCACGCCGCGGGGCTCTTCAACCTCGAAGAGAGCGGTTTTATTTACTCGCGGCTCGCAAACCCGACGGTGCAGGCCTTTGAGACGGGGCTCAACGCGCTTGAGGGCGGCGTGGGAACGCTTGCCACCGCGTCGGGACAGGCGGCCTTAGCCCATCTGATCACGGCGCTCTGTTCCTCCGGCACGAACCTCGTCGTCTCGCGCAAGGTTTACGGCGGTACGCTGACGCTGCTGCAAAATATTTTTTCACGTTTCGGCGTGGAGACGATCCTCGTCGACAGCGACCATCCCTGCCAGGTGGAGCAGGCCATAAACGACGAAACGCGCGGTATCATCACCGAGGTCATCGGCAACCCGATGATGAACGTCGCGCCGCTGGAGGCGCTCTCGCGCATCGCGCGCCGCCAGGGGGTGCCCCTCATCATCGACAACACCTTCGCGACTCCCGCCCTCTGCCGCCCGATCGAATGGGGCGCGCACGTCGTCGTCCATTCGACGACGAAATACATTTCCGGCAACGGCAATCTCATCGGCGGCGCGGTGACGGACGGCGGCAACTTTGACTGGGCGGCCTATCCCGATAAATTCCCTGAGCTGGCGAAGCCGGACAAGGCCTATCACGGCATCGTCTTCACGGAGCGTTTTGGCAGGGCGGCGCTCGCCGCAAAGCTCCACGCCGCAATCCTGCGGGACCTCGGCGGCTGCCCCTCGGCCTTTGACGCCTATCTGCTACATCTTTCTCTCGGCACGCTCGGTCTGCGCATGGAGCGTCACAGCGCTAACGGCCTTTCCGTCGCGCGCTTTCTGGAGGCGCATCCGATGGTGGAATGGGTCCGCTACCCGGGGCTTGCGAGCCATCCGCAGAACGACATGGCGAAGGTTTACCTCAAAGACGGCTGCGGCGGCATGATCGCCTTTGGTGTAAAAGGCGGCGTGGAGGCTGGGCGCAAGCTCGTCGACAGCCTTGAACTCATCGGACACATGGCGAACCTCGGAGAGTCGCGTACGCTGATCATTCACCCCGCGAGCACGACGCACAGCCAGCTGACGACGGCGCAGCGCGCGGCGGCGGGACTTTCCGACGGTCTGCTGCGCCTTTCAGTGGGCATCGAAAATGTGGAAGACATCACGGCGGATCTTGAAAAGGGCCTCGCGGCGGCAGGAAAATAACGATGAAAGAGGAGATAGGCTCCGTTGCGCTGCAAAATATAACGCTGCCCTCAGGCGCCTTTTTTGAGAGGCTGGATCAGGTTTACAGCCGCTATGGCGAGTTGAACGAAGCGGCGGATAACGTGATTGTCGTCTGCCACGCGCTGACCGGCAGCCACAGGCTCGCGGGCGAGAAAATTTCCGGGGAGCCGGAACCGTGGTGGAGCGCCGTCGTCGGCGACGGCAAAGCGCTCGACACACGCCGCTGGTGCGTCATTTGCTTCAACAACCTCGGAAGCCCCTACGGCAGCACCTCGCCGCTCTTTGAAAATCCCGCAGACGGCAAACGCTGGGCGATGCGCTTTCCCATCCTTTCGCCGCGTGATGCGGCCTTCGCGCAGAAAGAGGCGCTCCGCGCCATGGGGATCAAACGGCTTTACGCCGTCGTCGGCGGCTCGCTCGGCGGCATGATCAGCCTGGAGTACGCGATCTCCTTTCCCGACGATGTACCGCGCTGCGCGCTGATCGCCGCGCCGGACCGCCTCTACCCGCAGGCGATCGCCTTCAACGCCGTGCAGCGGCAGAGCATCAAGAGCGACCCTCTTTGGGAGGGCGGCGACTACGAGGGCGCGGGGCCGGTGAACGGACTTGCCGCGGCGAGAATGCTTGCGATGATCACCTACAAGAGCGAGCAGTCCTTTTCCCACCGCTACATGCGCGAGATGGCGCAGGGGTCCACGCGCGACTGGGACGGACAGTTTCAGGTCGAAAGCTATCTGCATTATCATGGAAAGGAGATCGTCAAACGTTTCGACGCGAATTGCTACCTCTACCTGACGAAGATGATGGACCTGCACGATATCGGCGCGGGACGCGGCGGTCTCGACGAGGGCTGGAAGCGTTTCGCGGGACGCCGGCTGCTCGGTCTGGGCATTTCAAGCGACATGCTCTTTCCCAACTGGCAGGTCGAGGAGGCGGTGCGCGCCGCCGCGAAAAACGGCGTCGCCGCCTATTATGAGGAGATAGAGAGCGAAAACGGCCATGACGCCTTCCTCATAGATTTTGACCAGGTAGACGATTATTTGAGGTCGTTTTTGCAGTAACTGTTATTGTTCCTTACAGCGTAGTGAAATGCGGCGGGACTTGAGTTTAATGTTCCGCCGTATTTTTGTCCCAAATATTATTGTCGCATAGTAAAAAAATTCAGCCTTGACTTTACGGATTTTTTATAAAATAAAATTTGTAATTGACATTGCGGATTTTTAAATCCGTGGGCAGGTGGGGATATCGCGCTTGGATTGATGGCCTGGGTTAATTTAACGGGAATAGTTCTTTTATCGAAACCAGCTGTCGCTGCGCTTGATGATTTCGAACACCAATATAACAGTGGGCTAGATCCAGCCTTCAATCCTGACATGATAGGCATAAAGAATGCAGAAATATGGTATAAAATTAACCCAAGTAAATAAAAAAGACGGATTATATAAAGTCAAGTCCTAAAAGAAGAGAGACGCAGCAAGAAAGCGTCACCAAGAAAACAGAACCAGGCACCTTGACAATGACATACTGACGCGAGCCTCTTTCAAAG
>CAKSWL010000119.1 GCA_934511335.1 uncultured Cloacibacillus sp.
ACACAGACCTGATACATACGACGTCGCCCCGCATCCGCTTATATCAAACAAAAACACCAGCCCCTGAAACGTCATTGAAGAGGCAGCCCCTTGCCTTTTTACGCAAACAAATATCTCCCGATATGATTTCCGCTCCACAGGCGCCGCATGTGGAGCGGAAATCATCGTATGGCCGTACTTTATTTCACTTTGAAGCTTAAATGCTTATCTCCAGTACGCTTCGTTGAAGAAGCAGAACTCGACGCCGAGCCCCTTTTCCACCGCGCGGTCGTAGAGGGTTTTGCCCCAAGCGATATCGTGCAGCGGCATGCCGCCCGTCACGAACATGATGATCTCGTCGTCGCTGGCGCGTCCCTTGTCAAGGCCGTTTACCACGTCGCCGAGGTTGCGGATATTTTTCTGGTCGAACTTGCCTGCCTGGATGGCGAGAAGCAGATGATACGACGGGGCGACGACGGATACAGCCTCAAGTCCCTTGGGGTGCTCCGCGCCGTCGGCGAGGAAGGCCTGGTGCATCTTCCAGTTATCGGCGAAGACGGTGTTCTCCGAGTAAGCCTCGGGATCAAAGTCGGCATCGCCAGTAAAAATCACGAGCGTCCCCTTCTTGAGCCACTCTTTTTCAATGCGCGGGAAGACGTTGCCGCCGGTCGCGATCGAGACGACGTCCGCGGGACGGACGGCTTCTTCGATATTCGTCGTCACACTCACCTTGATGCCGAGAGCTTCGCTCTCTTCCTTAGCCCACTGCTTGCCCTTTTCAAGGTTGATGTCGTAGAGGACCGCCTCTTCGATCGTGGGAACGGCCGTCTTGATTGCGAGGAGAGCGCCGCGGTTGATGACGCCGCCGCCGATCACGCCGACGACCTTTGATCCCTTGCGGGCTAGGTGGCGGGAAATGACGCCTGGGACGGCGCCGGTGCGCATGGCCGAGATCTGGTTGCCGCTCATGATTGCAAAGGGAGCGCCGGTGTCAGCGTCATTGAGAATCGTAGTCAGTATCGAGCGCGGATAGCCGCGCGCGGGGTTCGCCGGATTTGATCCGTACCACTTCTCGCCGCAAATCTTATACTTGCCGCCGAGATAGCCGATCATCGACATAAAGCGGCGGTCGGGGCCCGTCACCGGCATTCCGGGGAAGCGCTCTTCGTCGGGAAAGTAGATCATCTGTCCGTGCTCGTTCTGCAGCGGCCCGCCCATCAGATAGTCGCCCTTGCCGATGAGGTTGAAAACCCCTTCGATGACGTCGATACAGTCGGCCATATCGGTGACGCCGACTTTGAGAAGATCGTCCTGTGAAAGGAGCAATGTCTTTACTGCCTGCCCTGCCATAATAAGTTACCTCCCAATTTTTCTGCGGGCCTCTTGAGCCGCAGAATTTTAAACATATACATAAACAGAAAAATAATTTTCTGCGATAATTTTTAAGAAATCAATTTATCTGTTTATGTATGTATCTGCATTATAGGCGCTTTATATCATTTGCAAAATAAATGCTTTTGATGATATAGATTATTTTTTTAATAATTGCACTGATTTTGCCTCTGACATTTCCGCGCCCGCCGTCATATACCAACCGCTCTTTTCAGAACTTTGCTTTGTGTCTTCTATTGAGGCATAGACTTTACGTTATTTACGCTATTGCCGTGTCGAGCAGGTATTCGCCTCTCGCGTAACGATCCCAATGGAACTTTTCGATCGGCAGCGCGGTCTTGCCGAAGATAATCTGCTCCGCCACCATCTCTCCCGCGACTGGGCCAAACATAAAGCCGCGCGAGCCGGAGACGTTCATCCAGAAGCCCCTCATCTCCTGGGCTTCGCCGATCACCGGCTGCATATCCGGCGTGATGTCATACATGCCGGACCACTGCCTGACGACCCTGATGCCCTTAGTACGCGGCAGGACGTGATTCATGATCCCCGTCATATGCTCCAGGAAGTCCCAGCTGTCACCCATCTCATAGTCGTTGAATGGCGCCGCCTCCGCGCGGTAGCGGTGTGGACCGCAGCCGGCGATGATCGAACCGTGCGGACGCTGCTGCATATAGAAATCGGGATCGTAGCTCATGAGGAAGGTTGGGCAGACGTTGAAGTCCACCGGCTCCGTCGCGAAGATCTCGTGACGTTCGCCGTGTACGGGAATGCTGAGCCCCGCCATGGCGGCCACCTTGCCGGACCAGGCGCCGGCGGCGTTGATCACGATATCCGTATCGATATAGCCCTTACTCGTGCAGACGCCCTTCACCGCGCCGGCGGTCATTTTAAATCCGGTGACCTCCGTGAATTTCTCGATAACGACCCCTTCGCGCTTCGCGGCCTCCTGATGTGCGAAGTTCGTCAGCATCGGGTCGGCGTGTCCGTCGCGTTTGTACCAATAGAAGCCCTTAACGTCGTCGACGTTGATTCCGGGGCAGAGCTCGCGCGCGTCGTCATGCGTCAGCATCCGGGAGGGGACGCCGAGGGAATTCTGAAGCGCGATGCATTTTTTGAAGTTCTCAAGCTGCGCGTCCGAATAGGCCATAAAGAGATAGCCGTTCTGGTAAAGGCCGATATCCATGCCGAGCTCTTCTTCCAGATGCTCGTATTTCTCGATGCAGGCTTTGCCGAGTATGATATTCAGTTCGCCGCCCCAGGTGGCTCTGAAGGCCGCGGCGCATCTTCCCGTCGCACCGGAGGCGACGGTATTCTTTTCCAGCAGGACGACGTCCTTCATCCCAAGCTTCTTGAGATAATAGGCGGTCGCCATCCCCATCATTCCGCCGCCGATGACTACCGCGTCGGCCGTTCTTTTCCAAGTCATTCGAAGTCCCCTCCTTTAATGTGGGCGGTCAGAGAGCTCTTTATCGGTTTCACGGGCGGGCGGATCGTTCCGGCCGGAATTTCCGCGACCGGCACTCCCGTCATCCGGGAAATCTCACGCAGGATGATGTCCCGGCATCCCCGGCCCTGACAGGGCCCCATCCCCACGCGCAGAAGGCGCTTCAGTTCGTCGAAGGTATCGTAACCGCGCGGTATCCATTCGCGTAATTCCTTCAGTGTTATCTCCTCGCAGCGGCAAACTACGATATCTTCCTCCATTTTTTCAAAATCTACTTTCGAGTGATCGTGACCACAGCAGCAAGACATTTACTTCACCACCCTGACCGCACGCACCTGGCCGACATATTCCTTGTCCATGGATACATGCAAAACTTTTGTTGAGTCTTTTAAAGGTTCGACGACATTTTCCACGATACCTTCGGTGACGATCTCTCCCACCCGATTGAGACAGGAGACTCTGTCTCCCTTCGCGGGGACGGGTAGCATCTCGTGCGGCACCTTAATCAGAGCCTTTCCCGGCGCAAAGGTGAGGTCGATCACGAAGCAGGCAAGCCCGGGGCATTTGGCGACGCAGAGGCCGCAGCCCGTACACTTGCGGTAATCGATCTCCGGATTGTCGTTGATGTCGGCGAAGGGCTTCACCGCCCCCGTCGGGCAGCTGGTCCCGCAGGGGTTGCACGGAATGCGCTGCGGACACTCGATGACGACGAGCCCGCCCTTTTTGTTCTCCCATAATTCCTTCGGAGGAAGTACGGCTCCTTTGCACTCGCAGGTAAGGACGCCGCTGTTAAAGAGTTTTTCATTCTCCATTAGTTATCACCCCAGTCTGCAACTTGAGCCAGCGCAAGGCCGCTGCGAATCTTTTCGCCGGCTTCGCCTCTGCGCAAAGAATTGAGACGCTCCTGATACTCGCCGAATTTATCCTGATCGACCGCAAATCCCAGCGCTTCCGCGGCGGCGAGCCCCGCGATGCGGCCCTCGACCATCGCTGCGCTCGCCTCTTCGATACCGGCCGCGTCGCCTGCGATCCAGATGTCGGGATGGCTGGTGCGCAGCTTGCGGTCGCGCATCGGCACGTGGCCGCAGAGCTGCGGGATAAACTTCATATCGCAGCCCGCCTGCCAAAGCATCTCGTTCGTCGGCGTAAGCCCGACGGCGAGACAGATTACGTCGCATTCCACATGGGAAAGCTCGCCGGTATCGATATTCTGGATCACCGCGCCGTCGACGACCTCCGTCCCCAGCGCCGCTTTGATCGTATGCCTCAGAAGAATGGGGACCCCGAGGCGACGGATCTTCGCGGCGTGCACCCAGTAGCCGCCGATCTTCGGCAACGCCTCAAGCACGGCGGCGATCTCCACGCCTGCCTGCATCAGCTGATAGCTGACGATGAGGCCGATATTTCCCGCGCCGATCATCAGGACCCGCTTGCCGGGAACGACGCCGTAAACGTTCATCAGCGTCTGCACCGCGCCCGCGCCGTAAACACCGGGGATATCGTTGTTCGGGAAGGGGATGATGCGCTCCTGCGCGCCGGTGGCCATGACCATCTTCTGGGGCTTGATTTTAAAGTACTCCTCTTCGCCCTTCATTACGGTGACGATCCCGTCGTTTTTGTAATAACCGACCGCGGCTGTGTTCGTATAAGCCTCGACCTTGTCGCCGCATCCCCTGATCTCATTTAAAATAATGTCCGCTATCTTATAGCCGCGGGTTCCGGCATGTTCGTCCTTGCTGCCGAAAAACTTATGCGTCTGTTTTACAAGCTGCCCTCCGAGATGAAGGTCGCTTTCGAGAATCGTGACCCTCGCTCCGTGAGATGCCGCCTCCGCCGCCGCGCACAGTCCGGCCGCGCCGCCGCCTACAACAAGAAGATCAGTGGTTTTAATTTCAGCCATCACCTAAGCCTCCTCTTTCATCGGGATCGCACCCTTGCCCTTCTGGGTCTCGACCTTCATTCCCTCTTTGAGAGGAGTGACGCACGTCCTGACATTAGGAACGCCGTCGACCACCATAAAACAGGAACTGCACTTGCCGATCGCGCAGAAGAACCCGCGGGGGCGTTCCATTTCAGGCGTTACTCTGTAAATGTAGACTTCGTTAGCATGCAGAGCCATCGCAATCGGTTCGCCCTCAAATCCTTCCAGTTCCTTGCCGTCAAAGCTGAACTTGACCTTCTTCCCGTGCTGGTATTGCAATACGGGATGCTGACTTATCAGCTGCACTTACTTCACTCTCCTTATTTCTTATTTATCTTTCTTTTTCTATTTGCTGCTTTATAATTTACCCTCTTTGAACGGGATGTTATTAATAGAAGGCGCTTCCTTCTTTCTTATAGGTCATCATCGTAACGACATAGGCGGTAATGATCGCCGGCACCAGCCCCGCGATGCGGGAATCAATCAGCGCCTGCATCGGAGACAGATGCCAGCAGATCGTGCCGATAAAGCCGATGACCATGGTCCACAGCGCTGCGGTTCCCGTATATTTCTTCCAGAAGATACTGGCGCAGGTCACGACCGAGAAGGGATTTCCGAGAGCGGCCCAGGCAAAGGCAACGATGTTATAGACCATTTTCGATGGCAGGATGAAAGCCAGCACCAGCGCGCAGCCGCCGACCACGAGCATCGTGCAGCGTGAAATGAAGAGCGATTTCTTATAAGAAATCTGCTTACCTTTCAAAAATACCGGTTTGAGGATATTTTCCGTAAATTCAGAGGCGGTGACGAGAAGCATAGAATCCGCCGTGGAGATCATCGCCGCGATTGCACTAACGATAAATACGGCCGCAATCAAGGGCGGGAAAAGCCGCATCATGACAATTGGCATTATCTGCTCAGCATCAGAAATACCGTTAGGGCCACACATGGCAAGCCCTATAACGCCGATCAGAATGGCGCCGAGATAGCCGAAAAAGGTCCAGGTGATAGCTATGTTGCGTCCCACACGCCAGTTATGCTCGTCTTTCATGGCCATAAACTTCGTAGTCAGGTGGGGCAGGCCGCCAAGATAGGCAAAGACCCACGCGAAGTTATTGGCGATCATAAAGCCGGCCGCTACCCCTGTGAGTCCGCCGGTCAAACTTAAATGCGTAGGGCTGGCAAGCCGCAGCGCATCAACAATCGAATGCTGCCAGACGTCAGGCGCCTCTGCGATATACCATAATCCATAAATTGGAGCGATGACAAGCGCGCTGATCATGAGGATCGACTGGATACAGTCAGCGTAGACCACGCTGTTAAAACCTCCGTAAACCGCGTATGGCAGAATGATCGCAAGGAAAAGAAAGACGCCGATCATCTCAGGCAAACCAAAAAGGCTGTTAAGCGTCTTACTGCCACCGATCAGCTGTGCGTCGATGTAAAAGGCGAAGAGAAAAATGACGATAAAACTGCCAACGACCCTCACCGCCGTTACCGCTTTGCTACCCTTATGCCTTTTTGCGATCCAATCAACATACGTTTCGGCGTCATACTTTTCCGCCTCTTCACGCATTTTTTTCGCAATGATCGTCCACGCGAGAATATTACCTAGTAACAACCCTAGTGCCACCCAGATGGAAATAAGCCCGTACATAAAAGCAAACCCCGGCAGACCGACCAATGTCCAGGCCGATTCAGCAGCCGCCCTTTCAGACAACGCCGCTACCCAGCCTGGAACAGAACGGCCTCCCAAATTAAAGTCCGAACTGCTCTGTGTATTCCGTCCATGAAAAATCCCATACCCCAGAAGCCCTCCGATAAAAACAATCAACACCGTAAGCTTCACCGCAAAGTCTGACATGACAACCTCTCCCCCTTATTGTTTTATGACGCTGATCAAAAAACGACAAAAAAGTAATAACAAGCCTAGAAATTTACAGGACAAA
>CAKSWL010000120.1 GCA_934511335.1 uncultured Cloacibacillus sp.
GGCTATGGCTCTGTGCCGTGCGCCGTTTGAGGAGTTATGCGCCGCCGCGGCGGAGATCCGTGAAAGGCGCTGCGGCGGCGGGTTCGATCTTTGCGCGATCGTGAACGCCAAGAGCGGCCGCTGCTCGGAAGACTGTAAATTCTGCGCCCAGTCAGCCCGCTACCGGACTGCGATCGGAGAATATCCGCTGCTTTCGCCGGAGGCGGTCGCGGCGGCGGCCCGCGCGGCGGAATCGGGCGGCGCGCTGCGTTTTTCGATCGTCACCTCGGGCGGCGCGCTTTCGGACGGCGAATTGGAATCGGTCTGCCGCTCCGTCGCGCTGATAAGGAGGGAGACGGGGCTTTCTCCCTGCATCTCTCTCGGCCTGCTGAACGAGGAGCAGTTCGCGGCGCTGAAAGAGGCGGGAGCGGTGCGCGCGCATAACAATCTGGAAAGCTCCGAGCGCTTTTTTCCCCGGATCTGCACTACCCACAGCTGGCGCGAGAAGACCGCCGCGATCGCGGCGGCGCGGCGCGCGGGGCTTTCCGTGTGCAGCGGAGGCATAATCGGCCTTGGCGAGACGATGGGCGACCGTATCGAGATGGCCATAGCGCTGCGCGCCCTGGAGATAAAATCCGTACCGCTGAATATCTTCAATCCGATCGCCGGCACGCCTTTGGAAAAAAACAGGCCGCTTTCTCCCGAAGAGATCGTGCGCACCGTCGCGATATTCCGTTTTATCCTGCCGGATTCCTCGCTGCGTCTCGCAGGCGGGCGCGGGCTGCTTGCCGACAAGGGGCTCGCCTGTTTCAAGTCCGGGGCGAATGCCGCGATAACGGGCGATATGCTCACCACCGCCGGGATTTCGCCGCAAAACGACCGCGAGATGACCTCCCGGCTTGGCTTTGAGGTGAAAAGAGATGGCTAAGGGGCTTTTTATCACGGGCACGGGGACCGACGTCGGGAAGACCTATGTCACGGCGCTGATCGTGAAGAAGCTTCGCGAGGCGGGGGTGAACGCCGGCTATTACAAAGCCGCCCTCAGCGGCGCGGAGCGCCGGGGCGGCAGGCTGATCCCCGGCGACGCGGAATTCGTCTACCGGACGGCTGGTCTTGCCGGCGACCCCGCGGAGGCGGTCTCTTACATTTATGAACGCCCATATTCGCCGCACTTGGCGGCGAGGCTGGCTGGCGGCCGTTTTCGTATGGAGGCCGTCAGGGAAGATTTCAAGCGTCTGAGTGAAAGATACGACCTCCTGGCCGTCGAGGGCAGCGGCGGCATCGTCTGCCCGATATCCTGCGGAGAGGGGCAGCGCGTCATGCTTGCGGATATTGTGACGGAACTTGGCCTTCCCGCCGTCGTCGTCTCCGACTCGGGGCTGGGAGCGATAAACGCCGCCGTCCTCACGGTCAGCTACCTGCGTGCGCGAGGGATAGAGCCCCGTGCGGTGATCATGAATAACTGGGCGGCCGGCGGCGTGATCGAGGAGGATAACCGTAAAATGATCGAGACGCTTGCCGAAGTCCCCGTCGCCGCCCTTGTCGCGCGCGGCGCGAAGGATATCGGGATCGGGGCGTCGGCGCTGCTGAAATTATACGGGAGAGGAAGATTGTAATGAACGACCTTGCGGCGCGGGACCTGAAGCACATCTGGCACCCCTGCTCTCAGATGAAGGATTATGAGGAACTTCCGCCGATAGCGATCAAGGAGGGGCGCGGCGTCTATCTGTACGGGTATGACGGGAAAGAATATCTCGACATCGTCAGCTCATGGTGGTGCAACCTCTTAGGACACTGCCACCCCGTGATAAACGCGGCGGTGAAGGAGCAGATAGACCGTCTGGAACACGTCATCTTCGCGAATTTCACGCATGAGCCGGCGGTGCGGCTTTGCGAGGAGCTCGTCAAGGTCGTGCCGCGCGGGCTCACGAAGTTCAACTTTTCGGACAATGGGTCGGCCTCCGTGGAATGCGCGCTTAAAATGAGTTTTCAATACCAGCGCCAGAGCGGACACCAGGAGAAAAAACGCTTTCTCTGCCTTTCGGAGGGATATCATGGCGAGACGATCGGGGCTCTGTCCGTCGGCGCGATGGACCTTTACGCCAAGATATACAAGCCGATGCTCATGGATACGGTGCGTGTCGAAGCCCCGGACTGCTACCGCTGCAAATACGGAAAAAAGCGCGGAAGCTGCGGCTGCGAGTGCTTTGCCGACGCGGAGGAGAAGTTCGACCGCTTCGCGCGCGAGTGCTGCGCGATCATCGTGGAGCCGCTGCTTCAGGGCAGCGCCGGCATGAGGATATATCCGCCGTTATACCTGAAAAAACTGCGCGCGCTCTGCCGCCGCTACGGCGTGCTTCTCATCGCCGACGAAATCGCCACCGGTTTTGGACGCACGGGGAGGATGTTCGCCTTTGACCACGCGGGCGTGAGTCCGGATATCATGTGTATCTCCAAAGGGCTGACCGGCGGTTATCTGCCGATGGCGCTCACCGTCACTACGGACGAGATATACGACGCCTTTTACGACGATTACGGCAAAGGCCGCGCCTTTATGCACAGCCACACCTACAGCGGCAACCCCCTCGGCTGTGCCGCGGCGCTTGCCGTACAGCGGGTGCTGCGGGAGGACAATATCCTTGCGCGGGCCGCGGCGCGGGCGGAGGAGCTCGGCGCCGCGCTGTGCCAGAGCTTCTCGGGACACCCGAACGTGGGAGAGATACGCCGCATCGGCCTAATCAACGCGATCGAGCTCGTGCGCGACCCAAACGCCAAGGAGCCCTTTCCCGCGTGTGAGCGCACGGGGTACCGGATATACAAGAAGGCCCTCGAACTAGGGCTTATGCTGCGTCCGCTGGGGGACGTGATCTACTTTAACCCGCCGCTGACGATCGGCGCGGCGGAGGCGGAAAAGGCGGTGGACCTTTGCCGGGAGGCCGTGAGGCGGATATTGGGTGACTGAGCCATTTTACTTCCGCAAAAGGCCTCCGGACGCCAGGCGGCAAAGGAGCCGTTGATTTGGGGAGGGGGCAAGGGGATAGGGGCAGGCGCGTCGGCCTTCATGCATCTGCGCTGAAGGGAGCTTACTTTTTTATGTCTATCTTATCCCAAGATGTTATAATTAATAAGTAGGAGTGGGAATGCCGAACGAGGGTAGATCCCCAAGCAGGGAGTTGACCTTTGTGCCTGAAATGTCCGGTCTGCCGCCGAAGAAGCGGTGCGGCGCGCCATTTTTGCGGATAGTTGTCGTTTTGTGCGTTCTATTGCCGGGCGCCGTCCTCTCTTTCGCCCCCCGCCTGGGATATGCCGCGGCCCTGGAGCCGTACGGTAGAGGATGTACCGTACGCGTGGGCGGCTTTATGCACGAAGAAGCCGATGGGCCGGAGGGGCGCGACGGCTACATTTACGAGTATCTTCTGGCGATCGCGCAGTTTACCGGTTGGAAGTATGAATTTATCGACGGAACGCTCGCGGAGACGCAAAAGAGGCTTGAACGCGGCGAGGCCGACCTTGTCGGCTACCTGCGCAAAGACCCGGAGCTGGAGAGGCGCCTGGCCTTCAGCACGCTCTCTTCCGGGAGCAGCGTCCAGTGTCTCGCAGTGAAAAGCGGCGACGGACGCTTTTCCTACGAAGATTTCCGCTCGTTCAACGGCGCGCGCGCCGCGCTCGTCACCGGCAACCCGGACAATGAAAAGTATCTTGCGTATTGCCGGGATAATGGCTTTGTCACGAAAAACGTCATGTATCCGACCTACCGGCAGGCCTGTGACGCGGTGGCGGCGGGCGAGGCGGATATTCTCTTTTCCGACAACTTCCGGAAGAACGGCGGCTTTCAGATCGTCGCCAGATTTGCCCCGGAAAACTTCTATTTCGCGGTAAACAAAAACAATCAGGCGCTCCTGGAAAAGCTGGACGACGCCCTTAACGAGCTCAGCGCCCTCTACCCGAGCTTCAGTTCGGACCTCTACGATAAATATTATGGCGCGGAACGCGAGATGCCCGTCGTCTTTACGAGGGAGGAGCGCGAATATATTAAAAGTTCCCCGGAGATCGTCGTCCTCTACGACGACGTCTGGCCTCCGATGGAATATTACGACGCCCAAAAGAAAAAATTTTCCGGCATCGTGCCGGATATCATCGCGCTGATATCGGAAAAGTCCGGCCTGAAATTCACCGCGAATGGGCGCGGCGCGGCGGCGGACGACCGGGCGGAGATGATGAAGACGAGGAAAAACATCGTCAGATCCATGACCTATGATTATGTCTGGGCCGCGAAGAACGGGGCGCACGTTACGCCGCCGTTTGCCAAGGCCTCGGTCGTCTGCGTAAAGAAGAGCCGTTCTTCGTCCGTTGACAGCGCGGCGGTGCTTGACCGCAGCTATATCTCCTTCAACGCGCGCAAGTTCGCGCCCGGCGTCAAGCGCGTCCTCTGCCAGTCCGCACCGGACTGCATCAAAGCCGTCAAGGACGGCAAGGTCGGCTGCGCCTTTATAAACGCTTACGAGGCTGGTTACTACTCGTCATTCGCCAAATACCGCGGCCTCTACTATTCGGGAGTCGCCGGAGTCACCCAGAGGCTCTCTTTAGGGGTCTCCGCCGAGTCGGACCCGCCGCTTCTATCTATAATATCGAAGACCTTAGATAGCCTCCCCGCGAGCGCCGTCCGCGAAATAGTGCGTAAAAACACCGAAGAATTTTACCAGCCCAGATGGAGCGACGTCGTCTATACCAATCCGGCGGAGGCGGCCGCGATGGCCGTATTTCTGACGGCGGTCCTTTTGTCGCTCGCCCTGCTCTGCTGCATGTACAAGATAAAAAAAGAGCAGGGAGAGGCGCTGGCGAGGGCGAACGAGGCGAAGAGCAAGTTCCTCGCCTCCGTGAGCCATGAGATACGCACGCCGCTGACCACGATCATCGGCATCAACGACGAAATCGCCGAGCTCGCCTGTTCCGGGGAGATAAAGGCCGCCAGCGAGAAGATAGAAAAGGCCTCCAGGCACCTTCTTTCTCTGATCAACGACGTGCTGGACATGAGCAAGATAAACGAGGGCAAGACGGAATTGCGCTGTGAGACCTTTGACCTGGCGGAGACGGTTCGCGCCGTCGGGCTGATCTACGCCGACGCGGCCTTAAGGCAGGGGCTGACTTTCCGATTGATTCCCTTTGAGGAAAGTCTTTTCGTCAGCGCCGACGAGCTGCGTATAAAACAGATACTGATCAATCTCATATCAAACGCCATAAAATACAACCGTCCCGGCGGCGTGGTGACGCTTCGCTCGGAGCTGCTTGCCGCGGACGAAACGACGGCCCAAGTAAAGTTCTCGGTAGAGGATACCGGCATCGGCATCCACAAGGAAAACCTCGGCGCGATATTCGCCGAGTTTGAGATGGAGGAGCGCGGCCGCAAGGCGATCAGGGGAACGGGACTGGGGCTCGCGATCGCCTCGAAGATCGCCGCGCTGATGGGCAGCCGGATAAATGTCGAAAGCGAGCTCGACAAAGGCAGCCGTTTCTGGTTCGTCCTCCGCCTGCGGCGAGCGCCGTCGGCGCCCCGCGCCTCTGAGGGCGGCATCCCCGATGGGCGCGCTTTTAAAGGCAAAAAGGTGATCGTTGCCGAGGATCACCCGATCAACGCGGCAATCGTTCGCAGAATGCTGGAGAAGGACGGCGTAGAGTGTCTGATGGCTGGCAACGGCAAAATAGGCGCGGATATTTTTGCGGGATCAAAGCCGGGAGAGATCGCGGCCGTGCTCATGGATATACAGATGCCCGTGATGGACGGATACGAAGCGGCGCGCGCGATCAGAGGCATGAGGCGCGCCGACGCGGTCACCGTACCGATAATCGCGCTGACGGCCAACGCCTTCGATGAGGACGTGAAAAAGGCGCGCGAGGCGGGCATGGACGAGCACCTGGCAAAGCCAGTCGATCCGAATCTGCTCCGCGAGACTCTCGCCAGATACCTGAAACCGCCGCGCTAGAGGCTGCTCCGGATCGCTTTAAAAAACGCTGGATTACCTTCGCATCCCTTACGAAAAATAGGGCAAAAACCACCCGCCGCCCCGAGTCTGTGCTGGCTTATGGCGTGCTTTTCTACGCTCTACCATTTAAGACCCGTAAAGAAAATCACGAGGATCGCGGCGGGGGCTACGGCCTTTGCCATTATCATCCAGATGTCGAAAAGGCCGAAGGCGGTCTTGCCGTCGTTCGTCGCCTCCCGCTTTACGACCTCCCTATTGAGGACCCAGCCGACAAAGAGACAGCAGAGCGTCGAACAGAGCGGCATCATGATGCTGTCCGTCAGATAGCCCGCCGCGTCGATGAAATCCCGGCTGCCGATCTTGAGGCCGCCGGAGAGCGAAATCGCGGAGGGAACGCCGGCGAGGAAGATCAGCGTCGCCGTGATGAACGTCGCCATCTTCCGATCCATGCCGTGGTCCACGAAATAGCCGGTGGAACATTCCAGCAGCGAGATCGACGAGGTGAGCGCCGCGACAAAGAAAAGCAGGAAGAAAATCACCGCGAAGACCGCGCCGCCGCTCATCTTTGCAAAGAGCGTCGGTACAGTGATGAAGGTGAGTCCCGGCCCCGCGGCCGGTTCCGCGCCGAAGGCGAAGACGGCGGGGAAGATCATCAGCCCCGCGAGAAAGGCGACCGCCGTGTCGATGAAGCAGATCTGTTTTACGGAGGAGAGAATGTTTTCCGT
>CAKSWL010000121.1 GCA_934511335.1 uncultured Cloacibacillus sp.
ACCGCTGGCCGCTGAGGTTGTCTGGCATAAGAAAGTATCACAGGAAGACCTATTTACAGAAAACTATTCACACGCTCGACAAAGCGGAGCCCGGACCTTTGCAGATCCGGGCCCAGTTTTAGAGGTTTTCCGCGCGAGCCGCGCGCGGCGGGCTTTTAGTATGGACGGGCGGCGCTAGCGTACGTTTTTCACAGCGCTTACGCTCTCGATATAATCGATGCCGCGCTTTTTCTGTTCGGCGATCACAAAGTTGTAGAGTTCGTCCGAGGCCGCCAGCTTCTCAGGCGCGATCACGCCCTTTTCTTTTATCAGGCCGGAGGCGACGGCGTGCGCGAATATCGAGCAGGTGAGCCCGGTGCAGCGTCCCATTGAATTGTTCCACGTTTTTTCGTCGAATCTGTCGCACAGGTCCCACGTGTACTTGACGTAGTCGCGCCCCTTGCAGCCTTCGACGACGACGCGCATGATCGTCAGATCGCGGTCGCCGGCCTCCGGGTCCATCTTCCACATGGGGAAGAGGAGGTCGCAGGCGACTTCCCGCGGAGAGACCGCGCTCCCTCCGAGCACCCTCTTCTCTTCGTCAAAGAGCCCCATAGCGCGCAGCAGACGCATCTGTTCCACATGCCCCGGCCACCTCATGGTGCGTTCCTGCATATTTCTGGCCCTGACGTTTTTCACGAGGGAGCGCAGTCCGTCGGTGATGAAGGTTTCAAGCGTCCCGACCTTGGGGAATTCCTCAAGATCCAAGTCTCCCATGGCCTCTATGACGACCGGCTCGAAGTCCTTGATATAGCGGGCGGGCCTGGTATATTCCTCGATCACGTCGGCAGCGGACCAGGTGATCTGGTAGTTGAAGGGGGGGATTTTCTTTTCGGGAATGCCGCCCACGTATATGACCGCCTTCTCTACTTCGTCGAGCAGCGCGGCGCCGCGGCCTACGAGGAAATTGGACATGCCGGGCGCGACGCCGATGTCGGGCACTACCGTGACATTATGCTTTTTGGCCAGTCCGTCGAGCTCTTCAAAGTCCTCTGGCATGAAGGAGATGTCGCAGAGGTTCTTTCCCGCCTTTATAACGGCCTCCATCATCCGACTCCCCAAACATCCGGGGACGCCGGCGGTGACGATGTCCGCGTCTTTAAGAATGCCGGCGAGCTTTTCGGCGTCGGTGCAGGAGCAGAGGGCCGTCTCTACCGCGCCGTTCTTCGCCTTTATTTTTCCCAATGTTTTTTCGTCTAAATCAACGACGGTGACGTCGAAGTCTCTGCTCATGTCTTCTGCGATGATGTTTCCCACCAGGCCTCCGCCGATTTGTACAGATTTCATGAAAACGTCCTCCTCTCGAAGCGCTTTTTCGCCAGGTTACAGTTCTGCAATGTTCTGATGTATCTTAACGTTTCTCTTTTTAAGCTCGTCTATGAATATCTCGACCGCTTTGGCGTTTTTCCCGATCTCTTCCGGCGGGTTGACGCCGGGATTGCTGAGCACGCCCTCGGCGATCAGCTTGCCCACGATGACGCAGGGGAAGCCGGTAGTCCTCGACATCGACGGGTATAGCGTCTCCTTGTCTTTTTCGTCGTACAGGCTGAACTGGTATTGCAGGCGTTTGTCGTCTTTTTTGCCGGTCACTTCGACATAGTAGAAGGTAAACTCGTTCTCTTCTTCTCCCAGCTCCATCTTCGGATAGGCGAGCTTGGCAAATACGTCTCTCGGACGGATATTCGCCCCGTTTACCTCTATGGGCTCCAAGCTGAACAGGCCTATTTCGCGGAGGAATTCCATCCTCGCCGCCGTCCCTGGATATCTCAGGGTATACTCCGTAACGTTGGGGCTGGGGATAGTGTCGAGGAGCGTCCGCGAGCCGTCCGTAAAGAAGCCCTCCATTTTCGGGAGCTTCAGCCCGGGGATTTTGAAGTCTACGGCCTTACAGCCGGAAAGCGCCGGAACGCTGATGATCTTTCCGTCTTTCTTCGTCCGCGCCGGCCTGACATACTCCTCCACAAGGTCGTCGGGCGAGAAGACGAGTTTGTAATTATAGGGCTCCTGCGGAGAGGTCGGCAGGCCGGTGACATAATATGTCACATCTTCCACTTCGTCCAGCTGGCTGCAGGCGTATCCTATCAGGACGCTGGAGGAGCCGGGAGCTACGCCGACGTCTTCAAAGGTGGTGACCCCATATTTTTTCGCTTCCGCATCCCAGTCGCGGTAGTCCTCCCCCATGAAGGAGATGTCCGACATGTTGACGCCCGCCCTGATCACGGCTCCCAGCATCTGGTAGCCGAGGGAACCGGGCACGGCCCCGATCACGAGGTCCTGCCCCTTTACGGCCGCGCTTATGGAGGCCGGCGAGGCGAAGTCGACGTCGCTTCTTCCCTTGATTTTCCCCTTCGACTTTAAAACAGTCTCCTCAAGCTTGTCCTTTACGGCGTCGCAGACGGTGACCTCATATCCCTCGTCCGCGGCCAGATCCAGCGCCATTACGGAACCCACGAGGCCGTTGCCGAGCACGGTAACCTTTTTCTTCATCAGATATTTCCTCCTTGTTTCGTTGTTATTGAAAAATCGTTTTTAACTTTCCTTCTTGGAATAGAATACGAAGAGTCCCAGATATCCGAATGCTATCGCTACCAGCGGATTTACCCAGTTCAAGATCGCATAGGGGGCGTATGAGAGCGTAGCAACCCCCAGAGTGCCCGACATGTAAGCTCCGCAGGTCGTCCAGGGTATGAGCGAAGATGAGAGCGTGCCGGCGTCTTCGAGGGTCCTTGAGAGCATATAGGGAGCCAGCCCGGCTCTATCATATGCCGGCTTCATGAGGCGCCCGGGCAGCACGATGGCTATATACTGATCTCCTACGAAGAGGTTTACCCCGATGCACGACAGCACCGTCGCCGCAATGAGATTGCCGGGCTTCGAAAGGACCCTGACGGAGGCGTTCAGAATGACGTTCAGGTAGCCCACGGCCTCAAGGATCCCTCCGAATCCGATGGCTATCCAGCTCAGCGAAATCGTCCACATCATTCCCTGCAGTCCGCCCCGCGTCAGCAGGCCGTTGACCATCTCCGCTATCTCTTTGCCGAAAACGTCAGCCGATACGCTTCCGGTGTAGCCGTACTGAGCCGCCTCTATGATGCCGGCAAAGCTCTCTCCCTGAATAAATATCCCGCACAGCGCGCCGGAGACGATTCCCAGCATCATCCCAGGGATGGCGGGGATCTTTACGATGGTAGAGGCGATCACCACGACAGGCGGCAGCAGCAGCAAGGGGTTGATGTCCTGGATGGAGGCCAGCGCCTTTCTTATCTCAGCGATCCTCGCCGGGTCGTAATCACCTGAAACGTCGATGGAGAAGGTGATCACGGTGAAGAGTATCAGCGCTATGAGGTAGCTGACGCCCGTCGTATAGAACATCGACTTGATATGATCGTATAATTTGGCGCCGGAGACGGCGGGAGCCAGGTTGGTCGTATCCGAAAGGGGGCTCATTTTATCTCCGAAGTATGAGCCGGAGACTATCGCGCCGGCCGTTATGCCGGGAGATATCCCTAAGCCGGCCCCCACTCCCATTAAAGCTACGCCGACGCTGGCCGCGGTGCCCCAAGAGGAGCCCGTCGCCAGCGAGACTATGCTGCATATCAGCAGAGAGATTATCAAAAATGTCTTAGGGGTCAAAATGGCAAGCCCGTAGTCGATCATTGTGGAGATCACGCCGGAAGTCATCCAGACGCCTACCATGATCCCGACCATCATGAGGATAAAAAACGCCGAGGTGGCCGCGTTTACCGCAGAGACATATCCGTCCTCCAGTACCTGCCATTTATTCCCCAGGCGCAATCCTAAGAGAATCACCAAAAGGATGCATATGAACAGGGGGATGTGGGCATCCAATTCTAATTTCACGACGCAGAACATCACAATGGCCGCAACGGCGGCTATTACCGCAATCGATTCGCAGAGACTGGGCTCCCTTCCGCGGGGATCGGTTTTTTCAATGTTAGAACTCAATGACACGCACCTCCGTTGAATAATAGATGTTTTGGTGATGGAGAAAAAATGAAATTTATTTACCTTGCAGTATGGATTATATAATTTGACAGAAATAATTTATATCTTTTTTTGAACCTTAAGACCGGCATTAAAAAAATATATTGTCCGTTATAATTCTATATACAGAACATTGTTCTGTATAACGCATCCAAATTTTTGCGGCTCTCGATAATACGATATAATGTCTTTGTATACATCAGACGACGCAGAGGATTGCCGAAGATTATGAAAAGCAAAACTACGATGAGGTGAGGCCTTGGGACGCAACAGAGTTATCAATCTGGACGACACTGGATGGAAAATTTTAAGCGAACTGCAGCAAAACCCCCGAATCCCCTACCGAGAGATCGGCAAAAGGGTGAATTTATCCTGCTCCTCCGTTTTAGAAAGAATCAGGCGCATGGAAGAAGAAAGAATCATACAGAATTATCAGGTCGTCTTAGACGCTCAGAAGATAGGATATACGATACAGGCGATCATAAAGATTAAATTTCATTCTCTGAACGACGAGGAGATGCTTTTAAAGAAGCTCAGGTCGAACGCCTATGTCAGGCAGCTGTGGGTCACAACGGGCGAGAGCGATTTTATAATGGAAACGATCTTTCCCGCCATGGAGGACATGAACGACTTCCTCGTAATGCTGGGGAGGCACGGGCGGACCTTTTCATCGATCGTACTGAACAAACCGATCTTCAACACGCAGCTTTTTCCGCCGGCGCGTATGGACGGCCTGTAGCGGCCAGGGCGGAAGCAGCGATCGTTCTTTCCCAGGCTGAGGGAGTTTAAGGAAGGGCTATGTTTCTCAAAAGCGGGGGCGCCGAGATCGGATGCCTCCGCTTTTGCGTTAAAGGATTAGTCTCCGCCCTTCGGATTTTTTGTTTTTCAGCACGCCGCCTCTATTCAGGAGGGCGCGAAGGCCCTGCGGCGGCGGCCGAGGAAGGGGCTGCCGGACGGCTGTTCTGCCGGCTTGGATTTTTTTTGCGGCGCACCGCGAGCTCTTCTTTCGAGACGAGCAGGATGAGGAGCTTTTCGGGAGTGGTCATCGATATGACGCCCCCTCTTCGACGAGCCCAATCGGGCCGCCTGCCGCGGCTTTAGGCGGGAGGTGTCCGATGGCCGCGCCGGATAATCTCCCGTCGGTTATCAGCGCCGTCCTGCCCCATTATCGCGTAGGCAGGCGTGAGCATCTCGCGCATCGCTTGCATATTGCCGCGGCTTGTGGTACTATCTTGCAGTTGATAAGTATCAATGGGTTTTAAGCAGAGGATGCCCCTCTCGCCTGCCGATGTTTTCAGTTGTCAGGCTTGCCCCGAGAAGATATTTCTAGGGTCTGGGTGCATTCTTGTGTACTCAGGCCTTTTTTTATCGGCCGAATAATTTTTTCAGGAGGTGCAATGCCATAGCAAACACAAGGGAAGACGAACCCCGCGTAAATTCCGAGATCCGGTCGCCGGAAATTCTCCTTATTGACGAGCTGAACGCCAAACGCGGAGTGGTAAGTATTCAGGAAGCGCTGAAGATGGCGGAGGCCGCGGAGCTCGACCTCGTAGAGGTAGCGCCGCAGGCAAAGCCGCCCGTATGCCGTATCATGAATTACGGGAAGTACCGCTTCCAGCAGCAGAAACGCGACAAGGACGCGCGCAAGAAGCAGAAGAACCAGGTCGTAAAAGAGATAAAGATGCGTCCGAAGATAGACCTGCACGACTATGAGTTTAAGGTGAAGGCGATCCAGACCTTCCTGCAGGCGGGACACCGCGTTAAGGTTTCCATCTTCTTCCGCGGCCGCGAGATGGCTTTCCTCGACAGAGGACGCGAGGTATTGAAAAAGGTCGTCGACGCCGTTTCAGAGTTCGGCAAGGTAGAGATGGAGCCGCGCATGGAAGGTTCTTACATGAGGATCATGATCGCTCCCGCCGCGGAGCTGCCGGTGAAGAAGCCGGCGCCGACGCCGGCGGCGGCGCAGCCGCAGAAGAGGCAGCCGGAGGCAGCGCCGGCGAAGGCGCCGAAGGTCAAGAAGGACATCCTGCCGGACGCCGACAAGATATAAACGGGTTCAGCCGCCCGTCGGAGGTAAGAAAATTATAGGCGAAGAGCCGTCGCGCCGCTTCGGCGTCCGGCGGACCGCCTAGTTTGTAAATTAGAGGAGGACATGCAACATGCCTAAGATGAAAACACATTCCGCAACGAAAAAACGCTTTAAGATAACGGGTTCCGGCAAGGTAAGTTTTAAGAAGAGCGGCCGCGGACATCTTCTTTCTTCAAAGAATTCGAAGCGTCTCCGCACCCTGAGGAAAAAGGGCATCCTGCCGGCAGGGATAGACGCGCACGTGAAGAAGATGCTCCCCTACGCGTAGAGCGGAGCTGCCGTTAACCAGATAAATTTCAAGGAGTGACATAAAATGCGAGTAAAGGGATCCAGCGCCAGCCGCAAAAAACATAAAAAACTATACAGCATCACTAAAGGTTTCTGGGGACGCAAGAAGAATGTCTATCGCCGCGCCCGTGAAGCCTACCTGCACGCTCTTTCCAGCGCCTTCGCGGGCCGTAAGCTCAAGAAGCGCGACTTCCGCCAGCTGTGGATCATCCGTATCAACGCCGCCTCCCGCGCGAACGGCATCGCTTACAG